>JAQGKG010000350.1 GCA_028290245.1 Devosia sp.
TCAAAATCAGCTCAACCAGGTGGCTCAACAGATCGGCTCGGTGCCGACGGCAGAAGAGGCGGTCAATCTGGGCGTGCCTTCGATGGTGCTGCAGAACCTTGCCCAAGATGCGGCGCTCGATCAGGTAGCGGACGACTTTGGCCTCGGCGTATCCGAAGACCAGCTCAGCAAGATGCTGCGCGCCGATCCGTCGTTCCAGAACGCACTGGGGGTGTTCGATCCATCCAGCTTCAACCAGGTGCTGCAGTCGAGCGGCCTAACCGAAGCCGAGTATTTCGAAAGCCAGACTGAGTCAGCACGCCGCCAGCAGCTCGTCCTGAGCCTGTTTGGTGACACCAAGCTGCCGACTACGGCCTCGACCCTCGTCAATCGCTATGCTGCCGACCGGCGTACCGTGGACTATTTCGTGCTGGGTGAGACCAATGTCGAAACCCCCGCGGCGCCGACCGAAGCCGAGCTGGCCGCTTATCTAACCGAGCATCAGGCAGAGTTCCGCACGGTCGAAACTCGCAGTGTTCAAATGCTGCGCCTGACCACTGCCGATCTGGCCGCGACCAAGACCATCAGCGAAGACGCGGTTGCTGCCGAATTCGAGCGCACCAAGGCGAGCCTCGTGCAGGCCGAGCGCCGCACCATTCAGCAGGTCGTGTTGAACGACGAGCAGGTTGCGGCTTTCCAGGCTGGTCTCGCTGCCGGCACGCCGTTTGAAGGGCTGGTTGCAGAAGCCGGCGTTACGCCGACCGATCTCGGTAGCCTGACCCAGGCCCAGATCAACGACACCAATCTTGCCACAGCCGCCTTTGGCGTTGCGCAGGGCAGTTTCGTCATTATCGACGGCGTCGCCGGCAAGCGCGCCGTACACGTGTCGGCGATCGAAGGCGGCGGCGAGCCGACCCTCGAAGGCTCCCGCGAACAGATCACCCAGAACCTTGCCCTGGCCGAAGCCCGCGACGAGCTGGCCGAAGTGCAGGACCAGATCGAAGAACTGCGCGCTGCATTCCGTCCGCTGAGCGAGATTGCCGACCGGTTTAACCTCGACCTCTACGAGACCAATGTTACCGCCGCCGGCAATGAACTCGACGTGCTGCCCGAGCTCAGCGCCGAGGATCGTCCGCGAGTGACGCAGGCGATTTTTCGGGCCACTGAAGGCACGCTGACCCCAGCGATCACCTTGGCAGGCAATGGCAACCTGTGGTTCGACCTCAACAAGATCGACCCGGCGCGCGACCAGACGCTGGACGAAGTGCGCGACCAGGTTGCCACGGCCCTCACCACCGAGCGCACGAACAACGCGATCATTGCCGCCCAGGCTGATGCGGTGAAGCGTCTCGACAATGGCGACGCCATTGCCGACGTGGCAGCCTCATACAACGTGTTCCCGCAGCTCAGCCCACCGTTCACCCGTTTCGGCTCGGATGACGGCACTGTCGATGCCGCTGTGGCTTCGGCTGCATTTGCCGGCCCTGCCGATCATCACGGTTCGGCGGTCAATCAGGCTGGCGAGTTCATCGTGTTCCAGGTGACCGATCTGACCCCCGCTGAAGGCGCTCTGGCACAGGCTGCCAACGACAGCCTCGAGAACGAGCAGCGTGTCGGAATCTATGGCGACTTCGTCACCGCAGTGCGTGACGATGCTGGCCTCCGCATCAACCAGCAGGCACTCAGCGCCGCGCTGGCACTCAATACCGGCCTGTAAGCACGGGCCGGTTCAACCTAACTGGATACCATAACGATGGGCGACGACCTCTTTCTGCGCTTCTCCGAGCAATACACTGCTGGAAAGTCGCAGATCGTCTGGCGTCGCATTGTCGCGGATCTGGAAACGCCGGTCGGCACTTATCTCAAGCTGGCGCAGGGGCGGAAGAACACGTTCCTGCTCGAGTCGGTGCAGGATGCTTCAGTCCGCGGGCGCTATTCGATCATCGGCACCCAGCCCGACGTGATCCTCAAGGTCGAGGCCGGCGCCGCCACCATCAATCGTACGGCGCAGGTGGATCATACCAGCTTCGCGCCTTTGACCGAGCTGCCGCTGGATGCGCTGCGTAACCTCGTCGCCGACAGTAAGATCGACGTTCCGGCTGGCCTGCCGCCACAGTCGGCCGGCATCTACGGCTACCTGGGCTATGAAATGGTCCGCTACATGGAAGTGCTGCCCGACAGCAATCCGGACCACCTGAACACGCCCGAAGCCGTGCTGATGCGGCCATCGCTGCTGGCGATCTTCGATACGCTCAAGGATGAGCTATACCTGACCGCACCAGTCTATGTGCGTGAGGGTGTCTCGGCTCGCCAGGCCTACGAGGCCGCCGAATCGCGCATCGACGACGCAATTTCGCGGCTAAGCCAAGCCATGCCGACAACGCCCGCCCTGCCCGACCTCGAATCCATCGCCGTCACCAGCAACACGTCGAAAGACGAGTATTTTGCCATGGTGGCCAAGGCCAAGGACTACATCACGGCGGGCGATATTTTCCAGGTCGTGCTGAGCCAGCGCTTTGAAGCGGAGTTCACCCTGCCCCCGACCGCGCTATACCGGGCGCTGCGACGGACGAACCCGAGCCCCTATATGTATTTCCTCGACTTCGGGGATTTTGCAGTTGCCGGGTCCAGCCCGGAAATCCTGGTGCGGGTGCAGGATGGCGAGATCACCATCCGCCCCATCGCCGGCACCCGCAAGCGCGGCTCGACACCGACGCGGGACCAGGAACTGGCGGCAGAACTGCTTGCAGACCCCAAGGAACTGGCCGAGCACCTGATGCTACTCGACCTCGGTCGCAACGACGTTGGCCGCGTCGCCAAGACCGGCACCGTCAAGGTCACCGACAAGTTCTTCCTCGAATACTATTCCCACGTCATGCACATCGTTTCCAATGTGGTGGGCGTGCTCGATCCGAAATACGACTTCGTGGATGCGCTCTCAGCTGGCTTCCCCGCCGGTACCGTCTCCGGCGCCCCCAAGGTGCGCGCCATGGAGATCATCGACGAGTTGGAAAAGTCGCGCCGCGGCATCTACGGTGGCTGCGTCGGCTATTTCAGCGCCGATGGCACCATGGACACCTGCATCGTGTTGCGCACTGCCATCGTCAAGGATGGCAAGCTTTATGCGCAGGCCGGCGCAGGCATCGTCGCCGATAGCGTGCCCGAACTCGAGCATATGGAATGCGAAAACAAGGCCCGCGCCCTTTTCAGCGCCGCCGAGGAAGCGCTACGCTATGCCGGCGAAGCAAGGATCGGGCAATGATAGCGCAGGCATGCATTCAACATCGATGGCAGCGCTGGTTCTGAACACCGAACCCGTTGCCCCATAGCCGCGCTGGAACCAGACACATGACCCGCACGCTCGTCATCGATAACTACGACAGCTTTACCTACAATCTCGTGCATTTTCTGGGCGAACTCGGCGCCGACATCACCGTGGTGCGCAACGACAAGATCACGCTCGATGAAATCGCTACCATGGCGCCCGAGGCGATCCTGCTTTCGCCCGGCCCCGCCACACCCAACGAGGCCGGCATCTGCCTGGCGCTGATCGAGCGCTTTGCCACCACCACGCCGATCCTCGGCGTTTGTCTCGGCCACCAGGCCATCGGCCAGGCCATGGGCGGCGACGTAATTCGCGCGCCGCATCTGGTGCATGGCAAGACCTCCAAGATCCATCACGCCGGCAAGGGCCTGTTCCGCGGCCTCAACAATGACTTTGAGGCCACACGCTACCACTCGCTGATCGTGCAGCAGGATACCCTGCCCGATGTGCTGGAAGTGACGGCCACCACCAATGACGGGCTGATCATGGGCATGCAGCACAAGACGCTGCCGGTGCATGGCGTGCAGTTTCACCCGGAGAGCATCGCCAGCGAGAATGGCCATGCGCTGCTGCAGAACTTCCTGAACCTGGCCCGCGACTTCAACGCCCGGAAGGCCGCGTGATGGACATCAAGCAGGCACTCAACAAGATCGCCGACCGCAAGGACCTGACCGGCGAAGAAATGCGCAGCGTGATGCGCATCATCATGGCCGGCGATGCCACTCCGAGCCAGATCGGCGCCTTCCTCATGGGCATGCGCATCAAGGGCGAAAGCGTCGGTGAAATCGCTGCCGCCGTCTCGATCCTGCGCGAGCAGATGGTGCCGGTCATCGCGCCGGAAAACGCCATCGACATTGTCGGCACCGGTGGTGATGGCGTCGGTAGCCTCAATATCTCGACGGCAACGGCAATCGTCGTCGCTGCAGCCGGCGTTCCAGTCGCCAAGCACGGCAACAAAGCGCTGTCGTCGCGCTCCGGCTCGTCGCAGGCGCTGGAGGCGCTTGGCGTCAAGTTGGACCTGACGCCTGAGCAGATCGGCCACAGCATCGCGAACGTCGGTATCGGCTTCATGTTCGCGCCGAGCCATCATCCAGCGATGCGCCATGTCGGGCCAGCCCGGACCGAAATGGGCGTGCGGACGCTGTTCAACCTGCTCGGGCCGCAGTCCAATCCAGCCGGCGTACGGCGTTATCTGCTAGGCGTATATTCCCAGCAGTGGGTCGAGCCGGTTGCGGCGGCGCTGCTGGCCAATCGCGCCATCAAGGCCTGGGTGGTGCATTCGAGCGAGGGGCTGGATGAACTCTCGACCTCTGGGCCGAACTTCGTGGCGCAGATCGCCAATGGCGACCTGCGCAGCTTCGAACTGCATCCCGAACAAGTCGGCCTCAAGCTGACCGATCCCAAGGACCTGCTCGGCGGCGAACCCGCCGACAACGCTGCGGCTATCGTCGCATTGTTCGATGGTGCGCCCAGTGCTTATCGTGAGACGGTGCTGCTCAACGCCGGCGCGGCGCTGCTGGTGGCCGACAAGGTCGAGAGCATCGAGGACGGCATCGCCATGGCGCGGGCCACCATCGACACCAGCAAAGCCAAGCAGACACTCGCCCGCCTCGTGGCGGTATCGAACGGACGAGATTGATGACCGATATTCTGAAGCAGATCGAAGCCTACAAGCGCGAGGAAATCGCGGCCGCTAAGGCCATGCGGCCCTGGGCCGAGGTTGTGGCGCAGGCCCATGACCAACCCGCCCCACGCGGTTTCATCCAGGCCATCAAGGCCAAGCGTAGCCAGGGCCAGTATGCCCTGATTGCCGAGGTGAAGAAGGCCAGCCCCTCCAAGGGCCTGATCCGCGCCGACTTCAACCCAGCTGAAATCGCTCGCGCCTATGAGTCTGCCGGCGCCGCCTGCCTGTCGGTGCTGACAGACTGGCCCAGCTTCCAAGGTTCGCCCAGCTATCTGATCGAAGCCCGTGCCGCGACGCAACTACCGGTGCTGCGCAAGGACTTCCTGTTTGAAACCTATCAGGTCGCCGAAGCCCGCGCCTGGGGCGCCGATTGCATCCTGATCATCCTTGCCGCCGTTGGCGACGACGTGGCGCGCTACCTGCTCGACGCGGCCGAGGAATGGGGCATGGATGCGCTGGTCGAAGTGCATGACCAGATCGAGCTCGACCGGGCGCTGCTCTTGGGCGCCGAATTCATCGGCATCAACAACCGAAACCTGCGCACCTTCGAAACGACGTTGGAAACCTCGGTGACCTTGGCGATTGGTGTTCCGAAGAACACGCTGCTGGTCAGCGAGAGCGGCATCGTCACCCACGAACATGTCGTCATGCTCGACCAGCGCGCCAACATTGGCACCTTCCTCGTCGGTGAAAGCCTGATGCGCCAGGACGACGTCGCCGCAGCAACGCGTGCGCTGCTGATGGGCGCTCCGCAGGCCGTACGCTGATGGCCGGCCTCACCCATCTCAACGAGAAGGGAGAAGCCCATATCGTCGACATCGGTGACAAGGCGGTTACCCGTCGTCGGGCCGTGGCGCAGGCACGCATCCTCGGCAAGCCCGAGACGATCAGTGCGATTCTCGGTGGCGGGCTGAAGAAGGGCGATGCACTTGCCGTTGCCCGCGTAGCTGGCATCATGGCCGCCAAGAAGACCTTTGACTTGATCCCGCTGTGCCATCCGATTCCACTGACCAAGGTGAGCGTAGAGATCGAGGCCGATGGCGCTGAGGCCATCATAATCCACGCTACTGCTGAAACTACAGGCCAGACAGGTGTCGAGATGGAAGCCTTGGTGGCAGCCTCTACAGCGGCGCTGACACTTTACGATATGGCCAAGGCCATCGATCGCGCCATGACCATCACCGATATCTGCTTGCTGGAAAAGTCCGGCGGCAAATCGGGCGACTTCGCCCGGTGAGCCTGCTTCCCGTCGATGACGCCATTGCCGCCATCCTGAAGCGCGTTCCCGAACCCGTCGCCGAACCTGTTGCGCTCGCCGACGCCGCTGGCCGTGTGCTGTTGCACCCTGTCATCGCCACTCATGATCAGCCGCCGTTCAATGCGAGCGCCATGGATGGCTATGCCATGCGGGCCGCGGATGTGGTCGATGGGCATAGGCTGAAGCTCATTGGCACGTCACAGGCAGGCGCCGGTTTTGCTGGTAATGTCGGGCATGGCGAAGCAGTCCGCATCTTCACCGGAGCGCCCGTGCCAACCGGCGCCGATACGGTCATCATGCAGGAAGAAGCTGTTTCTGATGCAGGTTTCGTATCCTTCACCGCCGCTGCCCGGCTTGGCCACAGCGTCCGCCCGTTAGGCAATGACTTCGCTAAGACCCAGGTGCTGGTCGAAGCCGGTGTGCGGCTGGCGCCGATGCAACTGGCTGTTGCGGCGGCAGCGAACGCCGCGACGCTCCAGGTCGCAAAACGTCCGCGCGTCAGCCTGCTGGCGACCGGCGACGAGCTGGTGCTGCCGGGCTCGCCGCTCGGCGCGGACCAGATCGTAGCCTCAAACAGCTTCGGCCTGCGCCCGCTGCTCATCCCATACGCCGAAACTGTAACTGACCACGGCATTGCCCGCGACACGCGCGACGAACTACGCGGCAAGCTGGATGAAATCTTTGCCAGCCAGCCCGACATCGTCATCACCACGGGCGGCGCCAGCGTCGGCGACCACGACATCGTTCGGGACGTCCTGCTCGAACTCGACGTGATGCTGGATTTTTGGAAGATCAACATGCGCCCGGGCAAGCCGCTGATGTTCGGCACCCGTGGCAAAACACTGGTGTTCGGCCTGCCCGGCAATCCGGTTTCGGCCATGGTCACCGCCATGGTGTTCATCCGCCCGGCCTTGCGTCAATGGCTCGGCTATACCGAACCCGAGCTGTGGCGGCTACCCTTGGCGGCTGCGACTCCGCCCAACACGGCCCGCCGCCACTTCATGCGCGCCCAACTGGTCCACACGCCGACCGGACCAAAACTGCTGCCAATATCACAAACCGACAGCGGTCATACCTCGTCGCTCGCGCATGCTGATATGCTGATCGTCCAGCCAGAAAGCGACCCGGGCCAGCAAGCCGGCGCAATTGTCGAAGCTATTCCGCTCGACCATTTCTAACAGTCAGCCGCATAATATTGCGAAATGTGAGGGGATATTGCGGAACATAACTAGAACACGTATAACCGTTCTGCCTACGTTCCGATTCTGTCCTCGAGGGGCCCCATGCTCACGCGAAAACAACACGAGCTGCTGATGTTCATCCACGAGCGGATGAAGGAAAGCGGCATTCCACCATCGTTCGACGAGATGAAGGATGCGCTCGACCTGGCGTCCAAGTCCGGCATTCACCGCCTGATCACTGCGCTGGAAGAGCGCGGTTTTATCCGCCGACTGCCGAACAGGGCTCGCGCACTTGAAGTGGTCAAGCTCCCCGATTCGATGAACCCGTCGCTCGGCGGCCGTAAGACGCGCTTCGAGCCGTCGGTCATCGAAGGCAGCCTGGGCAAGGTCAGCGCAACGACGTCACGTGCCCTCAGCGCACAGGATGAGTATGCGCGGCCGATCGCCATTCCAGTCATGGGTCGCATCGCCGCAGGTACCCCGATCGAGGCAATCCAAACCCATTCGCACACCATCATGGTGCCGCCCGAGATGCTGGGTGCCGGCGAGCATTACGCGCTTGAAGTACGTGGCGACTCGATGATCGATGCCGGCATTTTCGACGGCGATACCGTGCTGATCAAGAAGCAGGATCAGGCTTCTACCGGCGAGATCGTTGTGGCGCTGGTGGATGACGAGGAAGCTACGCTGAAGCGCCTGCGTCGCAAGGGTGACACGATCGCTCTAGAGGCTGCCAATCCAGCCTATGAGACGCGTATCTTCCCGCCTCACCGGGTCAAGGTGCAGGGCCGCCTTGTTGGCCTGCTGAGGAAATACTGATGCGCATTGCCCTGCTTGCCGTGGGTATCGTAGCTGTCTTGGGCGGGCCGACGTCTGCCCAGGAGGCTAGCGTCAAAGAAACTCGATGCTGGGTAGGCGGAGTAACATTCTCTGCGGGCGCCGGCATCAATGCTGGCGACGGCGTCGCTACCTGTCAGGCGGGAACTGGTTGGCAAAAAGCGACAACAGGCGCGTTGGTCAGCGGCTGTTTGTTGGAGGGAAAGCTATCCTCCGTCGGGGCCGTGATCGGGATCCGCAACAACGACAGCCTGCTGCTGCAATGCGATGCGAGCGGCCGTTGGACAACGATCGACACGCAGTCGGAAGTTGATGCTGGAGCGGTGTGAGCTTTCCTGCCATGGCTGAGTCTATCCGGTCCTGCTGCGTTCCAACGCGGCGGGACTAATTTTTGGCTCCGCCCTGCGCTATGTGCAACCAAGCATCTCTACACGTTGCTTAACATGTGATGCTTTTGCCAGTGCTTGTCACCGAGTTGCTTACGTTGCATACGTTTGCAAAGTCATCGTTTGGCAAGACCTTGCAGAATGCCTCGTTTCGTGCCATTTATAGGGCATACGTTTTCAGCCTAAGTCGGCTGCCTGATGCCGGTTCGCCGGACCGTGGCTACCTACTCGACCATGCGAACGTTATGTCCCTTTGGCATGTTGCCACTGGATAACCGCTCGTTACGAGCAAAGGAAATAGTCATGTCCGCAATCACTGGCACCGTTAAATTCTTCAACACCACTAAGGGCTTCGGCTTCATCTCGCCTGAAGATGGCGGCAAGGATGCCTTCGTCCACATCTCCGCCGTTCAGCGTTCGGGCCTGCAGGGCCTCTATGAGAACGACAAGGTGACCTATGAGCTCGAGACCGGCCGCGACGGCAAGGAATCGGCGACCAACCTGACCCTGCTCTAGTCGCTTCAGGTCTATGCAGCGAGCGCACTTCGGTGCAGCTCGCGAGAAGCCACCGCAGTTCCTGCGGTGGTTTTTTTGTGCTCGGGTTTAGTCGGATAAACAAAAGGCCCGCGCATCACTGCGCGGGCCTCTGAATTCAATGGTCGAACAGACTTAGTGGTTATCGCGCGGGATGCCGTTTGTCTGGGCAATGCGCTGGTACTTTTCGGCTGGCTTGAGGATAGCGCCGTCGCCAAGTTGGCCGACCAAGCCGCGCTGGATTTCCTGCCATGGCGTCTGGTGCTTGGGATACTTGTAGCCGCCTGCAGCTTCGAGATCGGCACGACGGGTCGCGATTTCCTCATCCGAGATCAGGATATTGGCTTGACCGATATTGAGATCGATCCGCACGCGGTCGCCGGTCTTGAGGATGGCAAGGTTGCCACCGGCAGCCGCTTCGGGCGACGCATTGAGGATCGAGGGCGAGCCCGAAGTGCCCGACTGGCGACCGTCGCCGATACAGGCGAGGGCATGGATGCCCTTCTTGATCAGGTAGTTCGGTGGCCGCATGTTGACCACTTCGGCAGCACCCGGGTAGCCGATCGGACCCGCGCCGCGCATGAACAGCAGCGTGTGCTCGTCGATATCGAGCGAGGGATCGTCGATCCGGTGGTGATAATCTTCTGGACCATCGAACACCACGGCCTTGCCCTCGAACATGCCCGGATGGTCCGGGTTGGTCAGGTAGCGATCGCGGAACTCGGTCGAGATCACTGATGTTTTCATGATGGCGTTGTCGAACATATTGCCACGCAGCACCAGGAAACCTGCTTCGGTCTTGAGCGGATTGTCAAAGCGGCGGATGACCTTGTCATCCTGGATCGTCGTGTTACGGCAGTTCTCGCCGATGGTCTTGCCGTTGACGGTGGGCGCGTGTTCGCGGATCAGGCCCTGCGTCATCAGCTCGTTCACCACCGCGGGCACGCCGCCGGCATGGTAGTAATCTTCGCCGAGATATTCGCCAGCCGGCTGCAGGTTGACCAGCAGCGGCACCTTGTGGCCGTAAGTCTGGAAATCCTGCAGTTCCAGTTCGACGCCGATATGCTTGGCGATGGCCTGGATGTGGATCGGCGCATTGGTCGAGCCACCGATCGCCGAATTGACGACGATGGTGTTGATGAAATTGTCCTTAGTCAGGATGTCGGAAGGCTTGAGGTCCTCGCGCACCATGTCGACGATGCGCTTGCCGGTGCGATAGGCCATTTCCTGGCGGTCGCGATACGGCGCGGGAATGGCCGCGGATCCCGGCAACTGCATTCCAAGCGACTCGGCCAGCGAGTTCATGGTCGAAGCCGTGCCCATGGTGTTGCAATAGCCGGTCGACGGTGCCGACGATGCCACCAGCTCGATAAACTGCGCATAGTCGATCTCGCCAGCCGCCATCATCTGGCGAGCCTTCCACACGATGGTGCCCGAGCCGGTGCGTTCGCCCTTGTGCCAGCCATTCAGCATCGGGCCGACCGACAGCGCGATAGCAGGAATGTTGACCGTGGCCGCGCCCATCAGCATGGCGGGGGTAGTCTTGTCGCAGCCGATGGTCAGCACCACGCCGTCGAGCGGGTAGCCGTACAGCACTTCGACGAGGCCTAGATAGGCGAGGTTGCGGTCGAGGCCGGCGGTCGGGCGCTTGCCGGTTTCCTGGATAGGATGCACCGGAAATTCGATGGCGATGCCACCGGCTTCACGGATGCCTTCGCGGACGCGCTCGGCGAGAACGATGTGGTGACGGTTGCAGGGGCTGAGATCGGAGCCGGTCTGGGCAATGCCGATGATCGGCTTGTCGGACTGCAGCTCTTCGCGCGACACGCCGAAATTCATGTAGCGCTCGAGATAAAGCGCGGTCATGTCAGGGTTGTCCGGGTTGTCGAACCAGGCGCGCGAACGCAGTTTCTGCTTTGCCGAACCGGCGTTGTCTGCCGTCATGTCATGTTCCTCTTCAGTCCGCGGACGTGCCCGCGTTTGGAGTCGTTCTAACATGGCAATGGCCGCTGTGAATGCCCCCCGCAAGAAAAAATCATACAAATGAGCGGCGCGGCAGATTTGCCCCCGCGGACATTCCCCAACGCGCCGAAAATCTTACCAAACGAGGCGACTGCAGTGAGCGATGAGCGCAGGTGTGCGCTACCGCGCCGACCACAGAATCGGACTGGCTGAAACAACGGCCAGCCATTAGGGTCGCGCCGCGACAAGGCTCCGCGGTGAGGAATATTCGTGACTGAAAGTGTTGATTGGGTTGCCGTAGATTGGGGAACTTCGAACCTGCGCGGCTGGGGCATAGCCGCCGATGGCTCGGCGGTGTTCGAAAAAACCTCGCCCAAGGGGATGGGCAAGCTGACGCGCGAGGAATTCCCCGCGGCGCTAGCTGACCTGCTCGAAGGCGTAAGCCCTGCCCGCTCCGGCAAGCTTGAAGTGCTGATTTGCGGCATGGCCGGTGCGCGCCAGGGCTGGCTCGAAGCGCCCTATCTTGAAGCACCAACCGACCTGCGCGGCCTGCTCGACGGTGCCGTTCACCCCGACATGGGCGACAGCCCGATCCGGGCCTCGATCCTGCCTGGTGTTTGCCAGAAGGCTGGCGGCGACAATGTAATGCGCGGCGAAGAAACTCAGCTTTTGGGCCTCGCCTCGCTCAATCCCGGCTACTCCGGCATGGTCTGCATGCCGGGCACCCATTCCAAATGGGCACAGCTTTCCGGCACGCGCATCGAGCGCTTCTCAACCGCGATGACCGGCGAAATGTTCGAATTGCTGCGCACCCATTCGGTGCTGCGCCACTCGCTCACCGGTGATCTTGACGGCCCCGGTCGCGCCGAGGGCTTCAAGGCGGGCGCCGAAGCAGGCCTCGCCCACCCCGAACAATTGCTTGGCACGCTGTTCCAGGTTCGCGCCGGCTCGTTGCTGTCGGGCCGCCAGCCTGATTGGTGTGCCGGCTACCTTTCAGGCCTGCTGATTGGAACCGAAGTGGGCAGCAACCGTCATCTCATAGGCGATGCCGCTGTGCCATTGATCGGCGCGCCGGCCCTCTGCGCACTTTATGCGCAGGTGCTGGAAATGGCGGGTGCCAGCGGCGCTCCCAAGGACGCCACCGAAATCGTGCTCGCCGGCCTCAAGGCCGCGCGCAGCTTTGCAGTTTAGACCGGAGTATAGGTCCATGGAACATCGTCACATCATTGCCATCCTGCGTGGCATCACCCCGCCCGAAACCGTGGACGTCTGCCAGGCGCTGATCGCCGCCGGCATCACCATGATCGAAGTGCCGCTGAACTCGCCCGACGCGTTGACCAGCATTGCGCTGGCCTCGAACTCGCTCGGCGAGCAGGCTGCCATCGGCGCTGGCACCGTGCTGACCAAGAAGCAGGTCTGGGCCGTCTCCGACGCAGGCGGTGTTTTCATCGTTTCGCCTGACACCAACAAGCAGGTGATCGAGGAAACTGTCCGGCTGCAACTGCTGTCTTACCCCGGCGTGTTCACCCCATCCGACGCGTTCCGCGCCATCAAGGCTGGCGCCACCGGCCTCAAGTTTTTTCCGGCCGAAGTGCTTGGTCCCAAGGGCATCAAGGCGATCAAGGCGGTGCTGCCGCCCGAGCTGCCGATCTATGCCGTTGGCGGCGCCAATCCGGACAATTTCAGCGAGTATTTCGCCGCCGGCTGCACCGGCTTCGGCCTCGGCACCTACATCTACAAGCCCGGCATGACTGCAACCGACGTCGCCGAGCGCGCCGCCACAGCCGTTGCGGCCTATGATGCGGGGAAGGCCCAATGAACCAGAGCGCAACGCTTCTGCTCGACAGCAAATGCCAGCTTGGCGAGGGTCCGCTATGGCACCCCGGCCGCCAGCAGCTGTTCTTTTTCGATATTAACGAGCAGACGCTATTCGCCGTGACCGCCAAGGGCGAAATTGCCGATAGCTGGCTGTTCAATGAATATATCGCGGCCGCTGCCATCGTCGACGATCACACGCTGGTGCTGGCCACTGATACAGGTCTCAAAGAATTCGATCTTAATACCGGAGGCATGAACCGCATCAATGAGGTCGAGGCGGACAACCCAAAGACCCGGACCAATGACAGCCGGGTGCATCCGTCGGGCGCCTTTTGGTTCAGCACCATGATCAAGAGCGAGGACGAGGCACCAATCGGCTCGCTGTATCATTACCGTGCCGGCGTGCTGACGACGCTGAAATCAGGCGTTAAGATTTCCAATGCCACCTGCTTCTCGCCCGATGGCAAGAAGGCCTATTGGACCGATACCCCAACCAAGCAGATCATGCAGGTCGAGACCGACCCCGCAACCGGCCTGCCGATTGGCGAATGGACATTGTTCGCCGACGTTTCAGAAGGCCGCGGCTATCCGGACGGCGCCGTAGTCGATAGCGAGGGCTATCTGTGGAACGCCAAGTGGGGCGGCTCCTGTGTGGTACGCCACGCGCCAGACGGCTCGATCGACCGCATCGTCGAAGTTCCAGTCAGCCAGGTCACCTGCCCGGCCTTTGGCGGCCCCGATCTCAAGACGCTTTTCATCACCACGGCCGCCAAAAACTTGACTGACATACAGCTTGCATCAGAAAAACATGCAGGCAGTTTGTTTTCGATTCAACTCGACATCGCCGGCCAGCCCGAAACGCCGATCACTCTCTGAGACATCTGCCATGACCACACCAGCGCTCGGCGTCTGCTACTATCCTGAACACTGGGCTGAGGAGGTTTGGGAGCGCGATGCCACTCGGATGGCCCAAGTCGGCATCGCCTGGGTCCGGATTGGGGAGTTTGCCTGGTCCAAGCTGGAGCCCACGCCAGGCAACCTGACCTTCGACTGGATCATCCGGGCGATGGACGTGTTGGGTCGGCATGGCCTCAAGGTGGTATTCGGCACCCCGACCGCCACGCCGCCGCGCTGGATGGTGGATAAGCATCCCGACATGTTGCCGGTCGATGCTCGCGGCCAGCGCAAGGGTTTTGGGTCGCGTCGGCACTATGATTTTAGCCACCTCGGCTATCGCGAGGAAGCCGGCCGCATCACGCGCCTGTTGGCTGATACTGTTGGCCAGCACCCGGCGCTCGGCGCCTGGCAGACCGACAATGAATATGGCTGCCACGGTACCACGTACTCGTATTCGCCCGCTGCCAACGAGGGGTTCCAGCTCTGGTTGCAGGACAAGTACGGCACCGTCGAAGCGCTGAACAAGGCTTGGGGCAACGTGTTCTGGTCGATGGAATACAACCGCTTTGACCAGATCGAACTACCAAACCTGTTGGTCTGCGAAGCAGCGCCCGCGCATGACATGGATTTCCGGCGCTATACGTCGGATCAGGTCGCCGCCTTCAATAAGGTCCAATACGACATCCTCAAACAAGTGCGGCCCGACCTGCCGGTGATTCATAACTTCATGAGCCGCACCAGCGACTTCGACCACTACGAAGTGGCCAAGACGCTCGATATCGCAAGCTGGGACAGCTACCCGCTCGGCCACCTCGCGGTCAGCAACGAGC
>JAQGKG010000367.1 GCA_028290245.1 Devosia sp.
TTGCGCGATCATGGGCAACACCAGCAGATAGCGATGGTAGCGGCCTTCCTCGCCCAGGTCATAGGATTTGGCGAAGGTCAGGCGATCCATCAGCTTGGCGGTGAATTCGGCTGAGGTAATGCTGGCCAAGATGAACAGCACGATGCCGGTCACCACAAGGCCGCCAACAATCAGCATCAGCCGCTTCGGGTGTCCCCGATTATGGAAGAAAACGTAAGCCAGCAGGCAGAACAGTGACGCAACCACGGCAATGCGCGAGAAGGAAAGCAGGATGCCCAGCAGCACGATTGCCAGCGCTCCGCTAAGCAGTATCTTGCTGCCCTTGCCGCGCGACAGGAAGTAGGCGCAGAACACCACGGCCGGTATTAAAAACGAGCCATACATATTGGGATCGTCGATCAGGCCTTTGGCGCGCCCGTCCCAGGTCAGCAACTCAATCTGGGTCAGAAACCCAATAGTGCCGAGGATCGCGGCGATGACACAGGAGAAGATGTAGACCCGCATGAAGGTCTCGAAGTTTCGCTGGCTCCAGCTCATGGAGACGATGGCGCCGATCACGCCGATCGAAATGGCAAAGGTCTTGGCCAGCAGTTCGAAGGCGACAAATTCCTCGGAGATATGCGGAAACGACGCGAGGCAGTAGGAAACCACCCACGCCAGTAGAAGCAGGGTGAGCATGATAGCGCGCCGCGTCACCTGCTGCTTGTTGAACAGCGTCATGTGAATAAGCGTGATCAGGAACGAGCCAATGAACAGCATGTCGACAGGTGACGGCCGCATCAGCGTGTAGTTCATGGCAAGAACGCCGACCAGGAACACCGCGTTGCGCGTCGAGAAAATGGCGAACTGCAGGCCATCGAGGCTAACCCCGACCGGGTGCGTTCCATTGCTTCTATCGGCGGTCATGCTCATGGCGTCGGCGTCAGTCCAAAGCCAAGCAGAAATTCCATGTCGCCAGGCCCCTCGCAATCGGGCGCGCTGGAGGCAAAATGCGTCTGCGCCTGCTGATTGACGCAGCGATATACCGGCACTGCATCCGGCTGGGCATCGGCAAACAGCCAGCCAGCGGTGCGCTCGCGCTCATATCCTGCGGCTTCACAGCTTCCGTCTTGGGCGATCATCTGATCGAGATGCCCGGACCAGTTGCTGGAGCATTCGGCAAATTTGACGCTCGCAATGCCTTCAGGCGCGCGCGTCAGCATGTAGGCGACAGTTTTATCCCGGCGGTAGGCCTGCCGGTCGCCGGTCAGCGGCCCGGTCGAGGTGACGTAGATTTGCTGCGACGGATCAGACCAGCGCGTCAGCGCCATCCCGGCCTGAACGGGCAGGGGCGTGTCCTGCACAGTCAACGAGACCTCGTGGAACACCAGATAGCGGCTTTCAAAACCCTTGCCGGGCGGCACATAAATGTAGGCCAGCAGGAAATCCTGATCGACGGCGTTGCTGCCGTTGTCCGGATTGAGGATGGTCCCATAAGCGATCAGGTCGGTGTCCCCCGGCCGGTCCCAGTTGGAGCCGTCGATGGTGAGCAGCGGCTCGTCGAGGTCAACGAAGGATACCTTGTCCGCCGACAGTGACAGTCGCAGGCCGGCAAACCATGGGTCGGTCGCCACGGCGGCCACCCAGCCTTCGTTCAACATGTAGCCGGCGCCGGGCCCCAGAAAGCCGATGGCCGTCGCCTTGCCGCCAAGACCCGGTTCCGTCCAGCCGCCCTCGTAGTATTTGTGCCAGTTCGTCGGCTCGCCTAGCGGCGCTCGCGCGACAATGGTCTGCCAGTCGGAATTGCGCAGGCAATAGGCGTAGAGATAGCCGTCCATTCCATCGACCATCGAGCAGTCACCCTCGCCGGTGATCCTGTCGGGCTGCAGCGTATCGGTGCCGGTGATAACTGTTTGCGGCTCGGTCCAGCTCAGGCCGTCATCGCGGGAAGTGGCGATGGCCATCGACTTGCCGGTGCGGCCCACTTCATAGTCGCAGTCGCGTTCCTGATGGACGAGGCCAATCACCTCGTCGTCAGATCGTGTGGTGGAGGTCAGCCAGCGCCCGCAGTCGCTGATGCTTCCGGCCGCGCCACCCTGCAAAACAGCGCGACGCTCGCCGCGCATGTCCCAGATCGTGGGGCCGTCGATGGCGTAGGTGGCACCATTGGCGCTGAAACCGCGGAACGATCCGTCGGCCAGTTTCAGGGCAGTGAAGTTTGCGTCCAGCTCATCAGGGAAAGGTCCGCGAATGACCACCGGGGATCCAACCCGCACCCGCAGGCAGTCCACGCAGATATCGCTAGCGGCCTGTGCCCACCCTGCCGCCATGCCCAAGGCGGCCGTGGCAATAAAGCCTGCAGCAAAGAGGGGCGCGGCTTTCATCAGTAGGCGTTTTCCGAGTCGAACAGCCGGATAGGCGTCATCGCGAGGATGTAAACGTCGAACCAGATCGACCAATGCTCGATATAATACAGGTCGTGGTTCACCCGGTTCATGATCTTGTCGATCGTGTCCGTCTCACCGCGCCAGCCATTGATTTGAGCCCAGCCGGTCATGCCGGGTTTGACGCGATGGCGGGCAAAATAGCCTTCGACAGCTTCGTAATACAGCTGGTTGTCGGCTTTGGCCTGCAGTGCATGCGGACGCGGCCCGACGATGGACAGCTCGCCCTTGAGCACGTTGAATAGTTGCGGCAGCTCGTCGATCGAGGTGCGGCGGATGAACTTGCCGACCTTGGTGACGCGCGGATCGTCCTTGGTCACCAGCTTGGTGGCAGCTTCGTCCAGCATGTCGGTCCGCATCGAGCGGAACTTATAAATCTTGATCAGCTCGTTATTAAAGCCATGCCGGTTCTGTCGGAAGAACACCGGGCCACGGCTCTCGAGTTTGATGGCAATCGCCGTAGCAACCATGATTGGCGACAGCAGGATCAGCGCCGTCAGCGCCACGATCTTGTCGAACACCCACTTGAAGACTAGGTTCCAATCCGAGATCGGACGGTCGGCCATGTCGAACACGGCAATGTCGCCAACATAGGAATAGGCCTTGTTGGTGAACTTAAGCTTGCTCATGTGGGCCGACAGACGGATATCGACCGGCAGCACCCACAGCTGGGTCAGCATGTCGAGCACGCGCTTCTCGGCCGACAGCGGCATCGACACTATGACCAGATCGACCTGTGTACGACGCGCAAACTCGATCAGGTCGACCACCTTGCCCAGCTTGGGATAGCCGGCGACGGTCTCGGGTGAACGGTCATCAATGCGGTCATCGAACAGGCCGAGCAATTGGATGTCATGGCTGGCGCTGGCGCGGATTTGCTCGATCAGGTTTTCCGCATCCTTGCCGCCGCCGACAACCACGGTGCGACGACGTAAGCGGCCCTGAGCGGTCCAGCGCTGCACTAAAGCGCGCAGGGCGAGCCGGTAAGCCACCAGCAGGACGGCACCACCGACAAACCAGCTGACCAGCCAGACGCGCGAAACATTATCGCCGGCTTTGAGCAGGAACAGCCCGACCGTGAGTATGGTCATCACCACCGTCCAGGCGACGAGCACCTGGCCAAGCTGCGTGAAAACCATGCGATATGCGGCTATGCGATGCGCCCGCACGGCGTTGAACAGCACGTTGGCTAGAAGGCACGAAGCGAGGATAACCGGGACATAAAAGGCCGGGTGGCCTATCTCGACGTAAAACTCGTAGATGCCGTAGCCGAGCAGGCCGAGCAGCGCGGCTTCGACGACTTGGGCGACGCCCGCAACCACCGCGCCGGAAATCCTGCGCTCGACGGGAGCGGCAATGATGGCTTCGGCTTGGGGCAACAGTTGCCGCCCGGATTCGCCGGCAGCAGTCTGCTTGGATACGTGATCCAGCACAGCCTGATTGGGGTCTACTCGATACATGGGACGCTTCCGGCAAGGAATTCTGCCGTTCATTGTGGCGCCAAGGGGTTTAAAGTCGGTGAAGTTGACCGACTAAGCTCTACCCAACACCGTCCGGTACAGCGCCTCGATCCCATCTGCCATGACCGACAGCGAGAATTTCTGCTCGATGTGCCGCAGACGTGTTTCCATCTCGGCGTGAGCCTGCTCGGGATTGTCGAGCGCCGCCTGCATCGCATTCTGCAAAGCGACTACATCGCCACCCGGCACTAGGCTGCTCGCAGTCGGGCCGAAAATTTCGGGAATGCCGCCGACGTGCGTCGCAATCACCGGCAGCCGCGCGGCAGCAGCCTCCAGCACCACATACGGCAGCGACTCCGCGAGGGATGGCACGACAGCAATGCGGCCCTTGGCAAATGTTGGGCGTGCCGGTCGCGCGCCGAGCAGTGTAACCCGCTGTGTCAAACCGAGCTGGGCAATTCGCGCTTCGAGTTCAAGCCGGGCAGCGCCATCCCCGGCCATCACCAGCGTGGCGTGTTGACCGTCCGGCCGCGTCACGCCCACCAACGCTTCGATCAGGACGTGAATGCCCTTGAGCTCGCGCAACTCGCCGACAAAAACAAAATCGGCTGCGTCCCGCAAAGTGACGACCGGCACGAATTCCTCAGGCAATAGGCCATTGTGAATGACCTCTGTAGGGCAGGTGGGCGCGCCGATCAGTGCCGAATAGATGCCATGTGCGTAGGCGCTTTCGAAAATAATCGCGCCCGTTTGCGCCATCAACGCGCGTTCGAGTCGGTGAAAAATCCGGCCGGAGAGCGAACTGGTGGGAAAGTGCAGCACGCCGCCGTGGGGCGTATACAGCGCCACGGCTTTGCTGCCAGCAAGACGAGCCAAACGGGCGTAAAAACCGCCCTTGGCACCGTGGCCATGCATGACTTGGATATCGAGCGAGCGTGCCAGCGTGCGCACCGCGAACGGCGTTATGAGATCACCGCCGCCCAGCCCCCGCGGCATCGCAAAGCGATGAATGCCCAAGGCCGCATGGGGCAACAGGTCGGTCAGCCGGCTCTCGGTCTGTGCATCGTTGGCCAAACTATCGACGACCAAGCCGACACTATGGCCACGGGCCGAAAGCTCGCGCGTCAGGTCCGCCACATGGCGGAACAGGCCGCCGACCGGCGCCCGCATCACCTGAAGGATGCGCAACCCCGGCCCGGCAGGCACTTTAGAACCAGCGTTCGAGAATGACCACAGTATCACCCGGATAAAGCGGGAAATCCATGTCGACCGTACCCTTGACCATCTGGTCGCCCTGACGGCGATACACGACCGCCCGGTTACGATCTGCGGTGTCCGAGAAGCCGCCCGATGTGCTGATCGCGGAACGAACGGTCATGCCATAAACATATTGGAACTGGCCGGCATTCTTGATCTCGCCCTGGATGAAGAACGGCCGGTATTCGGCGACTTCCACAGCGACATCGGGATTGCGCATATAGCCATTGGCTAGCGCCGCAGCGACCCGTCCGGCGGCGACCTTGGTGGTAGCGCCGCGGACCTGTACGGGCCCAACGAGCGGGAATGCAATCGCGCCACTATCATCTACGCGGTAGGTATTGCTGAGTTCGGCATCGCCATAAACGCTGACGCGCAGGGAATCGCCGGTGTCGAGCTGATACGGCCCCTTGGTCTCCACCAGATAGCTGGCAGGGCGTGTAGTGGCGCAGCCGGCAAGCGGCGGCAACAGGGCTAGGGCAAGTAGGGGTAACCAGCGCATTCCACTCTCACGCACTTTCACAATGCCGCCACTCTCTCTTGTCTTGGTTAATAAAGCCCTTCGCGCCGTCCGCTAACTCTGCGGCGCGTTTACCAAATACTTACTACGCGGTGACAATAACTGAGGTGATAACCGAGGAAGCAAAAATGACCTACGAGTCACCAGAGGCGCAGGATTCGCGCATCGACGTTGCCGCACTGTTTGGCGGTGTCGTGCAGCGCCTGCCGAGAATTTTGCTGGTGACACTGGCGCTGCTGGCGCTGACCTTTGTTTTGCTCCTCTTCGTGCCACGCAGCTACGACTCCTCGGCGTCGATCCTCGTCGAGCCGCGCGGCAATGTCTATTCCCGCGCCCTCAACGAGCAGGCGCCATCATCGAGCGGCGGCGAGACCGGTGTTGTTTCCAGTCAGATCGAACTGATCAAATCGCGCGACACGCTGCTTAAGGTCATCGACCAGCTCGACCTGCGCTCGGTGCCCGAATTCAACGGCGCCAGCAGCGGTGGGTTCAATCCGATGAGCGTCGTGACGCGCCTGCTGGGCCGCGGCGCTTCGACGCCCGTGAGCATCGATGAAACCGTGCTCAATGCGCTCTATCAACGCCTGAACGTCAGCCAGGAGCGTGACTCCCGCCTGATTTCCGTTGTCGTCAGTTCGACCGATCCGCAGCTCGCCGCCGATATCGCCAATGCCGTCGCCAATGCACACGTGACCCGCCGCGCCGAACTGTCACTATCCGACACCGCCGAGGCTTCGGGCTGGCTTCGAGACGAAATTGCCAAGCTGCGCGTCACGGTGACCGAAGCCGAAACCGCCGTGGCCAATTTCAAGGTCGACAACGACCTGTTCGTCGGCTCGAACAACACAAGCCTTGCCGATCAGCAGGTCTCTGCCGTCGCCTCCCAGATTACCGCTGCGCAGGAGCGCAAAAACACTGCCCTGTCGCGTGCCGCCCTGATCCGCACCATGCTCAGCAACGGGCAGTCCATCGACGGTGTCGCCGACGTGCGCGGTTCCGTAGTGATCCAGCAGCTTAGCCAGGAAAAAGGCCGCCTGCAGGGCGAAAAAGCCCAGCGCGCCGCGACCTTGCTCAACAACCATCCCGCCATTCAGGCGCTCACTGCACAAATCTCCGAGCTGGATAAGCAGATCGGCATCGAGGGACGTCGCGTCGCCGATGCACTCGAAGCCGAGGCGCAGGTCGAAGCCGGGCTGGAAGCTTCGCTGCAGGCTGACCTGACCCGCGCCAAGTCGTCGTCATCGAGCGCCACACAGGACACCGTCACCCTTGACGCCTTGCAGCGCGAGGCCAAGGCACAGCGCGATTTGCTGGAAGGCTACCTGCAGCGCTACAGCGAAGCCGTGTCGCGCACCGATACCAATTCAGCTTTGCCTGACGTTCGCGTCGTCAGCGTTGCCGCACCGTCGGTCACTCCGGCCTCGCCAAAGACCGCGTTGCTGCTGATCTCGGTCGGCTTCGTTGCACTCGCGGTGCAGGTCGGCATCGTGATATTTGGCGACTTGATGTCCGGCCGTGCCATGGTGCAGGTCCGCTCGCCAGACGAGCAGGCTGAACTCCACGAGGCTGCATTTGCCGCCCAGGAACCCGCCTTGGACGAGGTGGTCGAGTATGACGACGTGTATGCTGTCGAGCAGCCAGAAATTCCAGACGTTGCGCCGGTTGAGCTCGAGTCTGTGGCCGTCATCGAAGAAGCGCCCGTTCAGGAGCCGGCTATTCAAGGCTTCAAGCAGCGCTTCTCGCGCCTCGCAAACCAGCGGGGACAAACCGCTCCGAAGGTTGAAAACGAGCTTGCTCCTCAGCCCGTCGCACCAGTCGCCGCGCCGCCGCGCCCGGCTGTAAGTCTGGTGCAGTTTTCCGAGCTGGCCTCCGACCTTGTGCTGGGTCGCACCCATCTGGTGATCCTCGCGGCCACCAATGCCAACGCCGACTGCGAACTACTGGCCGAAGAACTCGCCGAAGGCGCACTCGCTCGCGGCTTGAGCGTAGCTTTGGTCGACGCCGGCAGCGCTCGCATCGCCGACGCACCCGGCCTCACCGACCTCAGCGCTGATACCGCAAGCTTTGGCGATGTCGTGCAAAAATCTGCCGACAACAGCTTTGCCGAAGTGCCGTGGGGCACCGGCCGCGCACTGTCGCGCAGCTCCACCAAGCCGCTGACCCTGGTCGAGGCTCTGGGCGACATTTACGAGGTTGTCGTGCTGATGACAGGTCGTGTCGGCAACAACTCGAGCCTCCCCTTCTTCAGCGGCATCGACGGCCGGCTGGTGCTGGTTGCCGGGCCGAACGATGATCTCAATGCCGTCGCCGAAAAGCGCCAGATGCTGCTCGACGCGGGCTTTGAGCGTTGCGAAGTGGCCACCGCCCCGACTCGGGTTGCCGCCTGACGGGAAGCGTCGCATGTCGATGAAATATACTGCCATTCGGGCCATGTTTGAGGCCCTGTGGCTGTCCCGGTTGCCCCATCTGATCCGCAGCTTGTCATCGTCGCGCGGGGTGATTTTCACCCTGCATCGTGTGCTGCCGGAGGAGCCGGCGGATTTTTCGCCCAATGCGATCCTGCAAGTGCAGCCCGATTTCCTCGACTATGTCATCGAGCGGGTGCGCGATCTCGGTCTCGATATCGTATCCCTCGACGAAGCGCTCGAGCGACTGGCCATGCCCAAACCCGGCAAGCGCTTCGTGGTGCTGACCTTCGACGATGCCTACAAGGACAACCTGCGTCACGCACTGCCGATCCTGCGCCGGCATGAGGCGCCGTTCACGCTCTATGTGCCGACCGCAATGGTCGACGGCGTCGGCGAGCTGTGGTGGCAGGCGATCGAGGACATCATTGCCCGCCAGGAGGCCATCGCGCTGACCTCGGGCGGCGAAAGCGACTATGTCGACACGCTGACCACCTCGGAAAAGACCGAGGCCTTCAACGACCTATATTGGCAGATGCGCAACATGCCCGAGGCCGAACGGGTCAAGCTGGTGCGTAGCTTTGCCGCCTCCTATGGCTATGACCTCGACAAGCAATGCCGCGAGCTAATTATGGACTGGCAGGAGCTACGCCTGTTTGCCGGCGATCCGCTGTGCACCATCGGCGCCCACACCGTGCATCACTACGAACTGGCCAAGCTGCCGCTGGAGCAGGCCCGTAACGAAATCGAGCAATCGGCTGATATTTTAATGGCGCAGTTCGGCGAGCGGCCTAAGCACCTGTCGTATCCACTCGGCGGACCACTATCCGCCGGCCAACGTGAGTTCGATCTGGCCAGGGAACTCGGCTTCCGCTCCGCTGTCACCACGCGACCGGGCGGGCTCTACGCGCGCCACGCGCGGACGCCACACGCGTTGCCGCGTATTTCGCTCAACGGTTACTTCCAGTCCCGCCGCTATGTCGATGTTTTAGCGACTGGCGCCATCTTCTCGGCCATGGGCAGGCTGACCGGCTGATCGAGGCGTTTCTAGGAAAAGTGGCCACCGGTTTCCGTTTGAAAACGCGACCAACCGGAGCTCTACGCGTCGGGCTTTGCCATCCAGCGGATGATCCACATTGCCGGATAAAGCCAGCCCACGCCCGCGACGATAAAATACGGCATCAATATCCAGATCGGCAGATCGGGCGGAAACGCCAGATAAACAGAGGTGAACACCGATAGCCAGGCTATGATCGAGCCGAGGATCAACAGGATTCCGAAGGCTTTGCGACTACGCTGTGTCATGTGCGGCAACGCGGCTATTGCGGGGATGTTAAACCGGGAATACCACTCCCGGCCACTGACCGACACCGGGAAACGACCGTGACCACCGCCCAAAATGCCGCACTGAGTGAATCTCGTTTTGCCGATGATCGACTCCGCCCCGTGCGCATCTGGCTTTATGGCATGGCGGCCTTCGTGCTGCTGATGGTGGTTGTCGGCGGCATCACCCGGCTGACCGAGTCAGGGCTCTCGATCACTAGCTGGAAGCCGATCTCCGGCACGCTGCCGCCGCTCAATGCCGCGCAGTGGCAGGCCGAGTTCGACGCCTACAAGCAGATCCCGCAATACCAGGTCAACAATAGCTGGATGTCGCTAGACGACTTCAAATACATCTTCTTCTGGGAATACGTGCACCGCCTGCTCGGACGCGTGCTTGGCGTGCTGTTCGCCATCCCCTTCGTGGTCTTCCTGATCCAGAAGCGTTTCACCCCGCAACTTGCCTTGCCGCTATTCGCGCTGTTCATCCTCGGCGGTTTCCAGGGGTTGCTAGGCTGGTGGATGGTCTCGTCGGGCCTCACCGAGCTGACGTCCGTTTCCCAATATCGCCTCGCCGCCCATCTGACGGCGGCCTCGCTGCTGTTCATCGCGCTGATCTATGTGCCGCGCTCGGTTGAGCCGGGACGCGTCCCCGGCCTCGTTACCGGCCAAAACCTTGCCTCCGCCGTGATCCTCTTGCTGCTGATCATCATGCAGATCGGGGCAGGGGCCTTCGTTGCCGGGCTCGACGCCGGTATGGGCTACAACACGTGGCCCTTGATGGATGGCGCCATGGTGCCCGACGGTCTTGGGGTCATGCAGCCGCTGTGGCGCAATCTGTTCGAGAACAACCTGACCGTGCAGTTCATCCACCGCACCATCGCCTATCTGATCACCGCCTATGTCGCGGTCTTGCTCTGGCAACAGCATGCCACGGGCGGCTTCAAGGGCGTGCACGGCTGGCTGCCGCGCTTGGCGATCCTCGTGCTGCTGCAGGTGGTGCTCGGCATCATGACGCTATTACACTCGGTGCCGATCTCGCTGGCGGTCGGCCATCAGGCATTAGCCTTCATGCTGGCCGGCGTCACCATAGCCTATATTGCCGACATGCGCCGAGCTCGTCGGCTGCGGTAATGTAATACCGCAAGCTTAAGCCGTTGATTTTACTGCCGTAAATCAAGCCTATTGACGCATCGCAGAATTCCCCATACACGAACCGCCGAACGTGCCGCTTTCTTCCTTGGATGAAGGCTGCAAGCCCAAATTATCTAGGGAATTCAAGCATGAGCACTTACTCGGCAAAACCGAGCGAGATCGAAAAGAAGTGGATCCTGATCGATGCCAATGGCCTCGTCGTGGGTCGTCTTGCTTCGATCATTGCCGCCCGTCTTCGCGGCAAGCATAAGCCTACTTTCACCCCGCACATGGACATGGGCGACAACATCGTTGTCATCAATGCCGATAAGGTGAAGTTCACTGGTCGCAAGCTCGACCAGCACAAGTTCTACTGGCACACCGGCTTCCCCGGCGGCATCAAGGACCGTACGGCCCGCGAGATCCTCGAAGGTCGTTTCCCAGAGCGCGTGCTCGAGAACGCCGTTCGCCGCATGATGCCTGGCGGCCCGCTGACCCGTGCCCAGCTCAAGAACTTCCGCGTCTATTCGGGCGCTGAGCATCCCCATGAAGCGCAGAACCCGGCTACGCTGGACGTTGCTGCGATGAATCCCAAGAATGCGCTGGTGAAGTAATATGGCTGAAACCATCAACTCCCTCGAAGAACTCGGCACCTCGACCGTTGCTCCTGTGATCAACACCGCTCCGGTGCACGTCCAGAAGCTCGACGCCCAGGGTCGCGCCTATGCAACCGGCAAGCGTAAGAACGCTGTCGCTCGCGTCTGGATCAAGCCGGGCAAGGGCACCGTGGTCGTCAATGGCCGTGAGTTCGCTGCCTACTTCGCTCGCCCCGTTCTGCAGCTTATCGTCAAGCAGCCGATCGTCGCGACCGAACGCACCGACCAGTACGACGTTGTCGTCACTGTTGCCGGTGGTGGTCTTTCCGGCCAGGCCGGTGCCATTCGTCACGGCATCTCCAAGGCACTGAACTTCTTCGAGCCGGGTCTGCGCCCGACCCTGAAGAAGGGTGGCTTCCTGACCCGCGACAGCCGCGTCGTGGAACGCAAGAAGTACGGCAAGGCCAAGGCCCGCAAGTCCTTCCAGTTCTCCAAGCGCTAAGCTTTACGAACACATTATCGGAGAGGGGTCGGGAAACCGGCCCCTTTCTTTTTGCCTGTTGCTCCCCCATATCCGCGACGCCATGCAAATCCTCGTCACCCGCTTTCATCTACTGCTGCTGACCGTCACTGTGGCGCTGACGGGCGTGGGCCTGTTCCGTATTCCAGCAGATTTCATGTTCCCCGCCCATTGGGCCGGCAGCGCTGCCGATTGGTTATGGCCGCGCAATGCCATGCTGGTAGCCCCGATCATCCAGGTCGTGCTGCTGATAGCCTTCTTCGCGCTCGGCAACGCGCTGACCAAAAACCACTACGCCAAGACCCAGCACATCTTCGATCCGATGCTGACATTCCTGATGCTGCTCGTCGCCGCCTGCCAACTAGGCCTGCTGCTGACCGGCATCGGCTCCGACCTAGATTTCATCCGCGTCACCGGTTTCGGCTTGGGCGCCGCGCTGTTCCTGTTGGCCGTGGTGCTATTCGAAGCCGAGCGGCACACCTACGCCGGCCTACGCATGCCCTGGCCCATCCGCACCGACAATGCCTGGCGGCTGGTGCACCGCGTCGCTGGAATAGCCTTCGGCCTTGCAGCCATCAGCCTGGCAACGCTGGCTTGGCTAGACGCCGGAGTAGGGGCGCTGGTTGTCGGGTTTGCCGTGGCGCTGATTGCACCCTCGGCGATTGCTGGCGCTGTGACCATCGCCACTCGTTTACGTTAGCCGCAAGTGTATCGAATTGACGAACAGCCTCATGCCATGCCCTGTCAGTAGGTTCTGGCATCGAACAGTCGTTACCAAAGGAGACTTCCATGCTCGACCACATCGGCCTGCGCACCACCCAGTTCGACACCCTGACGCAATTTTACAAGGCGGCTCTTGAGCCTGTAGGCTACGCCCTGAAAATGGAATATCCAGGCGTGGCAGGCTTTGGCCGCGAATTCCCCGACTTATGGATCAGTGCCGACGAGAAGGGCGGCTCCAACATTCACTTGGCCTTCAGGACGGAAGATCGTGCTGCTGTGGATGCCCTCCACGCCGCGGCTGTGGCAAACGGCGGCAAGGACAATGGCGCGCCCGGCCTGCGTGATTACACGCCGACCTATTACGCTGCATTCATCATCGATCCGGACGGTAACAATCTCGAAGTGGTCTGCCTCGCCGAGTCCTGATCAAGTCATTGCCTCTCCCGCAAGGGAGAGGCATCCTCAGCCAACCAGCTTCAGCGGCGTCTTGATCTTCTTGGCTTTCTTGATGACCGGCACGCGCGGTACGTAGCTGGTCATGACGCGCTCGATGACCTTCATGGCCTTCTCGATACCGTCTTCGCCCTGCAATTGCTCGGCGACTTCGGCGGCGTTGCGGCGATAGGTTTCGTTGGTCGTCAGATCGGCCAGCGCACCGGCCAGGATTTCCGAGGTCAGCTTGCGCAGGCGCACCGGCTTTGGGCCACAACCGAGCTCATAGATGCGGCGCCCCCAGTAAGGCTGGTCCACCGTTTGCGGCACCACAA
>JAQGKG010000372.1 GCA_028290245.1 Devosia sp.
GCGCGGGCAATGACCAGCACCAGTGGAGTTGGCGCCACAGCGCAGATTAACGAAGCGGCGACGAACACCACGATACCAAGGCGGAACATCTTGCGCAGGCCGAAGCGATCGCCCGCCGCGCCACCAAGCAGGATCAGCGCCGAGAGGAACAACAGATAACCACTGCTGATCCATTGCGCCTCGACCAGCGTGGCGCCGAGATCACTCCGGATCGCCGGGATGGCAATGGAAATCACCGAGCCATCGATAAAGCCCATGCTCGAGGCGAGGATCGCCGCCACCAGCACGAAGCGGCGGCTCTGCGGGGCGGCGATATCCTGGGTCATGCAGTGTCCGGATGTTGATTCCGCCAGAGACTATTGCCGCTCGATGTAGACCGCCATCTCGTTTCCACCCGGCTCGCGAAAATGAAAGCGCCGGCCACCGGGATAGTCGAACTGCGGCTTGGTGATGGTGCCGCCAGCGGCAAGCACGCGGCGCTCGGCGTCGTCGAGGTTATAGGTGCGCACGATGGCCATGGTTGCCGCGACTTTTTCAGGGGCTTGATCGACGCCGCCATCAAGGCCGGCCTCGGTCAGCGCGTCATAGTCGGGTCCGTAGCTGATGGTGCCCCAGCCAAAGGCGGCATTGAAAAACGCGCTGGTGGCCGCGCGGTCGGTTGATGGAAATTCCACGTAGTCGATCTTGTCGGTCATTGGGGACGCTCCATTAGTTCCGCGTTTGTAGCTGATGATCCGCATCCACGGTGTCACCCCGGCCTAGACCGGGGCCATCCTGAGATCCCGCCGAGCGCCGCCAGATCGATCGAACGAACCACCTTGCGGCTGTGGACCGATCTCGAGATGGGTCCCGGCTCAAGGCCGGGATGACATCGTGGGGGCGGAAGCACCTGGATAAACAAGGCACCGAGCATGAAGAAGGCCGGTCATCAGACCGGCCTTCTGTATTAAGCCGCAGCGTCGGCCTCGACCTGGCCGCCCGGTAGCAAAACGATGCCATTCTCGTTGGCATCGACCACAACCCGGCTGCCGTCGCTGACGCGGCCACCGAGGATTTCGTCGGCCAAGCCATCCTGCACCGAACGCTGGATGACGCGCTTGAGTGGCCGCGCACCATAGGCGGGATCATAGCCCTCATTGGCCAGCCACTCGCGTGCCCGCGGCGTCAGCTCGAGGCTGATGTCGCGATCCTTGAGCAGGCTGAGCAGGCGCCCGAACTGGATATCGACGATCGAGCCCATGTGTTCGCGGCCCAGCCGGTGGAACAGCAGGATCTCGTCGATACGGTTGAGGAATTCCGGGCGGAACGCCGTCTTGACCATGTCGAGTACCCGACCCCGCACCAGTTCGACGGATTCGCCGTCCTTGAGATCGACCAGATATTCAGAGCCAAGGTTGGACGTCATGATGATGACCGTGTTGCGGAAATCTACCGTACGCCCCTGCCCGTCGGTCAGCCGCCCGTCGTCGAGCACCTGCAACAGAACGTTGAACACATCCGGATGGGCCTTTTCGATCTCGTCGAACAGCACGACCTGATATGGCCGGCGCCGCACGGCTTCGGTCAGCATGCCGCCTTCGTCATAACCGACATAGCCGGGAGGCGCGCCGATCAGGCGGGCCACCGAGTGCTTCTCCATGAACTCGCTCATGTCGAGCCGCACCATGGCAGTCTCGTCATCGAACAGGAACTGGGCAAGCGACTTGGTCAGCTCGGTCTTGCCAACGCCGGTTGGCCCCAGGAACATGAACGAGCCGATCGGCCGATTCGGATCCTGCAGGCCAGCCCGCGACCGGCGCACGGCTTTCGCCACGGCCGCTACCGCTTCAGCCTGCCCGATCACCCGGGCGCCAAGCGACTCCTCCATCTTGAGCAGCTTATCGCGTTCTCCTTCCAGCATCCGGTCGACCGGAATGCCGGTCCAGCGGCTGACCACGCCGGCGATATCGCTGGGCAGCACCACTTCCGCCGCCATCAGCGGATCGTTGCCGTTGGCGTCGTCGGCGTCCTTGATGCGCTTTTCGAGATCGGGAATGACGCCATAGGCAAGCTCGCCGGCCTTGGCCAGATCGCCCTGCCGCTGCGCAATTTCGAGCTGGCTGCGCGCGGCATCCAGCGCTTCCTTAAGCTTCTGGCTACCCTGCAGGCGTTCTTTTTCCGCGAGCCATTTGGCCGACATCACCTGGGCCTGCTCTTCGAGCGTCGCCAATTCGTTTTCGAGCCGGTCCAGCCGCGTCGCCGAAGCGTCATCGGTTTCCTTCTTCAGCGCCTCGCGCTCGATCTTGAGCTGCATGATACGGCGATCAAGTTCGTCCAGTGCTTCGGGCTTGCTGTCGACGGCCATGCGCAGGCGCGCTGCCGCCTCGTCCATCAGATCGATGGCCTTGTCGGGCAGGAAGCGGTCGGTGATGTAGCGGTTGCTCAGGGTCGCCGCGCTGACCAAGGCAGAGTCAGAGATGCGAATGCCGTGGTGCAGCTCGTACTTTTCCTTGAGGCCGCGCAGGATCGAGATGGTGTCCTCGACGCTCGGCTCATCGACAAACACCGGCTGAAAACGCCGAGCCAGCGCTGGGTCCTTCTCGACATGCTTGCGATATTCATCAAGCGTCGTCGCGCCGACGCAATGCAACTCGCCGCGGGCCAGGGCGGGCTTCAGCAGATTGGACGCGTCCATGGCGCCGTCGGCCTTGCCGGCGCCGACCAGCGTGTGCATTTCGTCGATGAACAGGATGATTTGTCCATCCGAAGAGGTGACTTCGCTGAGCACGCTCTTGAGGCGCTCCTCGAACTCGCCGCGATATTTCGCGCCGGCAATCAGCGCGCCCATGTCGAGCGACAGCAGAGACTTGTTCTTAAGCGATTCCGGCACATCGCCATTGACGATGCGGATGGCCAGACCTTCGGCAATCGCCGTCTTGCCGACGCCGGGTTCGCCGATCAGCACAGGGTTATTCTTCGTGCGGCGGCTCAGCACCTGGATTGTGCGGCGGATTTCTTCGTCGCGGCCGATTACCGGGTCGAGCTTGCCCTCGCGCACATCCTGGGTCAGGTCGCGCGCATATTTCTTGAGCGCATCGTAGCTGTTTTCGGCCGTGGCCGAATCGGCGCTGCGGCCCTTGCGGATGGTTTCAATGGCGGCATTGAGCGTCTGCGGCGTGACACCGGCCGAGCTCAGGATCTTTCCGGCATCGGTATCCTTCTCGACCACCAGCGCCAGCAGTAGGCGCTCGACCGTGACATAGCTGTCGCCGGACTTCTGGGCCGCGCTTTCAGCGGTGTCGAATACGCGTGCAAGCTCGCGGCTGAGGTAAAGCTGCGAGCCGTCGCCGGAAACTGATGGAAGCTTTGCAATAGCGGCCTCGACGCCGGCCCGGGCTGCCTTAGGGTCACCTCCCGCGCGCTCGATCAGGCCATTGGCCATGCCCTGGTCGTCGTCGAGCAAGACTTTCAAAAGATGGATGGGTGCGAACTGCTGGTGGCCCTTGCCCAGCGCGGTCGTCTGCGCGCTCTGGATAAAGCCACGGGCCCGCTCGGTATATTTCTCAATATTCAACTCAACTCTCCTTGTTTCGCCCGCTGCCCGGCCCCGAAGGCACCAGAACAAACGGCGGAAGCGTCGTCTGATGAAGCGCCCGACAGGCGGCACTGCTTCATCACACCAGATATATGGGAGCGGTTTTTCAAACGAAAAGGCCGGACATCACTGCCCGGCCTTTTCTCAAAAATCTTGTGTCGCCTACTCGGCAGCGTTGGTCGTGCCGGCCGTCAAGAAGGCGGGCAGGCCACCGACATCTGGCTCGTCGGCACTTGCTGCGTCGCCTTCGCCAGCGGCGGGACGACGGCGGCGCGGACGGCGCTCGCGCGGCTTTGCGACCTCGCCTTCAGCTTCGACGGGCGCTGCGGCAACTGGAGCCAGAGCCACTTCAGCGACCTCGGCAAAAACCGGCGGCGCCTGCTCGGCGACGACTGGCTGCTGCACTTCTCCCTCAGGACGGAAGCGTTCACGGCGGGGACGATCACGACGATCGCCGCGCTGCGGACGCTCACCCTCGGGCTGGCCATCCTGCCGCGGCGGGCGCTGTTCGCCCTGCGGCTGGCGAACCGGCTGCTGCTCGCTTTGCTCGGGCTGCTCGTCGCCTTCGCCCTGAATATATTGTTGCTGCGGCTGGGGCTGCGGCGACGAAAAGCGGGAGTTCATCTCCGGCATATCGTCATCGTAGTCGTCGTCGCCATCCGGGCGCTGGCCGTTCTGGGCCTGCACGGCGCTGGAGACGATGCGGAAATAATGCTCGGCATGCTGGAGATAGTTCTCCGCCATCACCGAGTCACCACTCGACTGAGCATCGCGAGCCAGTTGCAGGTACTTCTCGGCAACATGGGCAGCGTTGCCGCGCACCTTCACGTCCGGGCCATTGCTCTCGAAATTGCGGGACAGCGGATTGACATGCTTGCGGCCGCCATTCCGGCTGCGCTGCCGGTTCTTGTTATTCTGATTACTATTGGGTCTCATCTGGTCGCTTTATCTGACTCTAGTAAAATGAGCGTCACACTGCGGGCGGACCGGCTTCCTGCCTGGTCTGGCCATCCGGATAAAGCACTATGGCTTTGCAAATCCGGGTCTATCTCGGTTTCATGAAAACCCAACCGTCTGACGGCGCCCCGAACCCATCCCGCGTCGTTCCCGCCTTTGCTGGAACCGCGCTGCCTTGCAGCCAATGGATATAACGGATGGCTAGTCACCGTGGCGCTCATGAAGCGCCGTTGACAGCTAACGACAAACTATAACGTTCGCTCCGTCTTTGCCAGCATTAAATACGTATGCTGTCAGCGCTGTGCATTTGTCCTTTAAATGTGGTGTGCGGCGACAACCCGATCAAGCCCGTTCAGATCGCGATGCACCGTGACATCCTCGAACCCGGCTTTCAGCATTAAGGCGCTGACGGCCGCGCCTTGGTCAAAACCGATCTCGACCAGCAGCCAGCCGCCGGGCTTCAGATAATGAACGGATTCTGGACAGATAATAACGTAGGGCGCGAGTCCGTCAGGTCCACCGTCGAGTGCGAGGCGCGGATCGAAGTCCTTCACTTCGGGCTCAAGGGTCTCGACGACGGCAGATGTGATGTAGGGCGGGTTGGAGACGATGAGGTCGAAGCGATCGTTCGAGAGCGGTTCGAACCAATTTCCATGCCGTAATGCGATGCGGTCGCTCATGCCGTGAC
>JAQGKG010000386.1 GCA_028290245.1 Devosia sp.
TTTACGGTGCGCCACTTCGGTCGCCCGCCGACCTGCAGCAGCGAGTGATTAGCGAAAAACTCGATGAAGGTGCGAGCAGGGAAATCCAGCATGCCACGCGAGGGAGTGGACCAGATGGCGGCTGAAATGGGCAGGATGTGGTCATCGATGAAAGCGCGGGAATAGCCGAAGCGCTCGAGGAACTGGCCGATGGAGACGTCGTCCGAGCAAAGCTCCATCTGCTGCTCGGCCTCGCGGAAGAAGCGCATGATGTCGCTGACCAGCTTCCAGTGGCGCGGCCGGATGATGTTGCGGCGCTGCCCGAACAGCCCCCACAGATATTCGCCGGAATATTCCATCCGGCCTTCGCCGACCGACACGGCAAAGCTCATGTAGGACGGCGTAGTCTCCACGTTGAGGTGGTCGAAAAACGCCGACAAATTTCGATAATTCTTCTCGTTGTAGACGATGAAGCCCGTATCGACCGGCACAGGCCCATGAGGCGTGGGTGCCATCACCGTGTTGCTATGGCCGCCGAGAACCGCATTTTTTTCGAACAGGGTGACGTTTTGCGTTTTGGAGAGCAGCCAGGCTGCCGACAGGCCAGAGATCCCAGATCCGATCACGGCGATAGTCGAAGCGGTCATTTAGGCAATGCTCCTGCGAAATATAACTTATGTTACGCAGGCAGCAACGGACTGGATCAGTGCAAAGTTTCTTTCACCCCTTGGGTTTAGCCATGTCGGTCAGGCGGAACTGAACCTGCTCGCGGCCCTGATAATGGTCGATCGAAAGGGCTCCGGCGAAATGATAGGCGGAGTCAGGATCACGCAGCAAGGCATCACCCAAGGCAGTATTGGCTGCGCGGAAGGCGATGGCTTTAAGGCGGGCACCGTCTTCCGAAGTCAGGGTGAAGCTGACGTGGCCGCCTTTTCCGACGATCTGGGCATAGCGGGCGCGATGGGCGGGGAAGGCAAACAGCGGACCCGGGTTGCCCGAGCCGTAGGGGCCGGCGCGCTCAAGCGCATGCACCAGATCGAGCGTCGCGCCACGCGCCGTCAGCGCGGCATCGATGGGGAGCGCTGTCACGGCGCGGGCGGCGGTTACATCAAGCGACAGCTTTTCGTTCAGGAAAGCGCGGAACGGGCCAAGCTGGCCTGGCTTGATGCTGACACCCGCTGCCATGGCGTGGCCGCCACCCTTCGGAATGAGGCCAAGCTCTACCGCTTCGATGACGGCGCGACCGATGTCGACGCCGGGCAAGGAGCGTCCGGAACCCGTGCCGGTGCCGTCAGGCTGCAGGGCTATGGCGAAGGTGGGACGTTCGAAACGATCCTTGAGGCGCGATGCGATGAGGCCGGCGACGCCGGGGTGCCAATTGGCTGAGGCGAGGACGAGGACGGGAGGGCCCTCCCCGCTGCCGATTTCCAGTTCGGCGACCGCAGTGGCTTCTTCGACGGCCTCGACCTCGATGCGCTGACGCTCGGTGTTCAGCTCGTCAAGCCGGGCAGCGATGACCAGCGCATGGTGCTCGTCGTCAACGGTCAGCAGTTCGGTGCCGAGAGCTGCGTTGCCGATACGGCCACCGGCGTTGATGCGCGGGCCGAGCAGGAAGCCCAAGTGGTAGGGATTGATCGGGCCACTGAGGCGCGCCGCCAGGGCCAAAGCCGCCATGCCCTTGTTGTCGCCGCGGCGGGCGACTTCGAGGCCGCGCACCACGAAGGCGCGGTTGAGGCCGGTGAGCGGGACGACGTCGCAGACGGTGGCGAGGGCGACCAGATCGAGCAGTTTCAGCAGGTCCGGCAGGCCGGTATCGCCGCGCTGGCGCAGGGCGCGGTTGACGGCGACGAGGACCATGAAGGTGACGCCCGCCGCGCAGAGGTAGCCGAGGCCGGAAATGTCATCGGGGCGGTTCGGATTGACCAGCGCATTGGCGTTGGGCAGGTCGTGGTCGCTGAGATGATGGTCGATGACCAGCACATCGGCGCCGCGTCCGCGCGCATGGGCGATGGGCGCGAGGCTGGTGGTGCCGCAATCGAGGGTAATGATCAGCGTGGCGCCGGCATCGATCAGCTTGTCCATCGCCGCGATATTGGGGCCGTAGCCCTCAAAGATACGGTCGGGAATGTGGACCTGCGGCTCGATGCCGAAATGTCTGAGATATCGGGCCATCAACGCGCAAGAGCAGGCGCCATCGACGTCGTAGTCGCCAAACAGTGCCACGGATTCATTGTCGGCAACGGCCTTGGCGATCCGGTCAGCCAGCGCGTCCATGGCCATCAGCGTCGAGGGATCGGGCATCAGGCCGCGAATGGTGGGTTCGAGATAGGTGTCGGCTTCGTCGATGCCGACGCCACGTCCGGCGAGAATGCGGGCAAGGATTTCCGAAATGCCGGTGCGCTGGGAGATGGCGGTGGCCGTCCGCGTACCGGCGATATCCAGACGGTCGGTCCAGGCCCGTCCGGTGAGGGACCGGGAGACGTCAAGAAATGATCGCGGCGCATCGAGCATGGAGGCAGAGGTAGGCGATTTGGGAGACGGTGGGAAGGGTGCCTATAGCGACAGTGGTGGGCCGACGACTTCCATACCATGCTCGCGGCTCAGGGTGCGAAAATCCTCGGAGCGAGGATCGAGCAAGGAGTGGGCGAAAAAGGCTTCCATTGAGCCAGCAGGAAAGAAGGCCACCAGCAGCCTTGCGGTAGGCGTAAGGTTGAGGAAAGCATGCGGCACGCCTTTGGGGCCGAGGATGGAATCGCCGGAGCCGAGCTCGTACAGCGCGTCGCCGATCTGGAAGCGGAAGCTGCCTTCCTGCACCAGGAACCATTCATCCAACTCGTGATGATAGTGCAAAGGCGGGCCGCCATGCCCGCTGCGCACCGTATCGATTATAAAAATCTTGCCGCGGCTATCTTGGGTCGACAGCTTTGTGTCGAAACGACCGTTGAGAAATTGCACTGGTTGGTCGAAGCGGTCGGAGTCGCGCTGCACGAAAATGGCTGGATTGGCGGTGTCCATGGCTTGCACCTCATCGTCAAGACGATGCGCGTAGCGTCTGCTCAATGCCGACGGGCGTCAAGGCGCGCCTACCGCGCGTGTTGTGCCCTGATCCAGCGGACCGTCTGGCTCCAGCTGCGCATGACGATGGTGTTGGTTTCGACCGAGTTGCGGCGGAGGCGGATGCCGTCGAGCAGGGTGCCGTCGGTGACACCGGTGGCGGCGACCAGTACGTCGCCGGACGCCAGTTCGGACACGTCGTAGATGCGGTTGGCGTCGGTGATGCCCATGGCGATGGCGCGTTCGCGCTTGGCCGGTGTGTCGAGGATCAGCTTGCCCTGCATCTGGCCGCCGATGCAGCGCAGAGCCGCGGCGGCCAGCACGCCTTCGGGGGCACCGCCGGAGCCAAGATAGATGTCGATGCCAGTATCCTCGGTGTTAACCGCATGGATGACGCCGGCAATGTCGCCGTCACTGATCAGCTTGACGGCAACGCCGGTGGTACGCAGTTCTTCGATCAGGCCGGCATGGCGTGGGCGATCGAGCACGATGGCGGTGATTTCGCTGAGCGGCACGCCCTTGGCCTTCGCCAGCGCCTTGACGTTGTCCGTGGCCGTCCAGTCGATATGGACCGTGCCCGGCGCATATTCGGCGCCGATGGCGATCTTGTGCATGTAAACGTTGCGGGCGACGTTGAGCAGGCCGCCGCGCTCGGCCATGGCCAGCACAACGATGGAATCGGGCTGGTTCTTGGCGCAGAGGGTGACGCCTTCGAGCGGATCGACCGCGATGTCGACCTCAGGCCCCTGCCCGTCGCCAACGTCCTGGCCGATGAACAGGTGATCGCATTCATGCTCTTCGCCTTCGCCGATGACGATGCGGCCGGAGATGGCGACGGTGTCGAGTTCGGACTTCATCGCCTTGACGGCGGCTTCGTCGGCGGCCTGTTCGTTGCCTTTGCCGCGCCATTCGGCGGCGGCAATGGCGGCGCGTTCGGTGACGCGCACGAGTTCAAGGGTCAGGCTGCGATGCAGATTGGCGGGGCTTTTGTCGCCCTCGACCTTGCTCAGTCTCATATGTCCTCCCGGGCCTGACTTGGCCCGGGATCGGGTGTCAGAACGTTTCGATCCGGATCAGTTGCGGCTCACCAACGATAAACCCATCAGCAGCGATCTGCGCAAGCGATTCACGTACCGATGATTCCAAAGTCTGTTGAGTGATCATCACCACGGTGCGCGTCGGCGCGCCATCTGCCGACACTGCCTTAGCGTTCAAATCCGACCGCTGGATGACACTGTCGATGGAAATGCCCCGCTCGCCCATGCGCGTGGTGATCGCGGCGAGTGCGCCGGGCACGTCCTTGGCGTTGAGGCGAATGTAATAGCCGCCCTCATGAGCGCGCATCGGTGCCTGCTTGTAGGGCAGCAGTTCTTCGCTCGGCACGCCCAGCGGCGGCACGCGGGTGCCCCGCGCGATGTCGAGGATATCGGACAGCACAGACGACGCCGTCGGCGGGCCACCGGCGCCGGGGCCGGCAAGCAGCAGTTCATGGACATGGTCGGTTTCGAGCGCCACGGCGTTCATCACGCCATCGACGCCGGCAATGGCTGAGCCCTTTGGCACGAAGGTGGGATGCACGCGCTGCTCAATGCCTTCGTCGGTGCGCTGGGCGATGCCGAGCAGCTTGATCTTATAGCCCAGCTCGGCGGCGACCTTGATGTCATGCTGGGTGATGCGGGAAATGCCCTCGACGCGGATCTGGTCGGGCGCGATTTCGTAGCCGAAGCACAGCGTCGCGAGGATGGACAGCTTATGCGCGGTATCGAAGCCTTCGACGTCGAAGGTCGGGTCGGACTCGGCATAACCAAGCGCCTGGGCGTCCTTGAGGCAATCGGCGAAGCTGATGTCCTCGTTGCCCATGCGGGTCAGGATATAATTGCAGGTGCCGTTCATGATGCCATAGACCTTGGCGATCTTGGCCGAGCCGAGGCCCTCGCGCAGCGTCTTGATGACCGGAATGCCGCCGGCAACTGCCGCTTCAAAGCCGAGCTGGGCGCCGGATTCCTCGGCCATACGGGCCAGCGCCACGCCATGCTTTGCCAGCAGGGCTTTGTTGGCGGTCACGACCGGACGGCCGATTTGCAGTGCCGCTTTCACGGCAGCAAAAGCCGGACCATCCTCGCCACCGATCAGTTCAACGAACAGGTCGATGCCGTCCGATTTAGCCAGCGCTACCGGATCGTCAAACCATTCGAGGCCGGAAATATCAATGCCGCGGTCGCGGGAACGCGAGCGTGCGGCAACGGCGGTGACCACAAGTTGGCGACCGAGCTTTTTGGTAAGCTCGGCGCCATCCTTTTGCAGGATGCGCACCAGCGTCGCCCCAACATTGCCGAGACCGGCGACGCCGACACGCAAGGGTGCCTGGGCCTGGCCGTCGCCGAAGTCCTGCATCGCCTTGAGAATGCGCGTGCGCGTGTCGGAACGCGGCTCTCGGCCTTCGCGCAAGTCGAACACGAACAGCGGATCGCCCGCCACTGTGCGGCCGAAACGGGTTGGCGTCCAACCCCGGGCTGAGATGAAAGTTTCGACGGCGTGGCGGAAGGAAGCGATGTCACTCATGGTGGCGCATCTGCATAGGAATTCGCCTAGCCGTCAATAGGAGTTTGAACGGCAGTGCGGCCGGGCAAGGCTTTATTTTCGTTGTGGGAGAGTAGCCCTCGGGTCAAGCCCGAGGGAACGGAAGCGGCAGGAAGACGTGGCGTTATCCGACCAGTGGGACGACGTTGCCGGAGCCGGTTTTGGAGCCGAGCAACTTCTTGATGTTGCGGGCGGCCTGGCGGATGCGCTGTTCGTTTTCAACGAAAGCGAGGCGGATGTACTGATCGCCGTATTCGCCGAAACCAACACCGGGTGCGACGCCGACACCGGTTTCTTTGATCAGAAGCTTGGCGAATTCGAGCGAGCCGAGATGGGCGAACTGGGCGGGAATTGGCGCCCAGGCGAACATGGTGGCCTTTGGCACCGGAATGTCCCAGCCGGAGCGGCCGAAGCTTTCGACCAGCACGTCGCGGCGCATCTTGTAGACCTTGCGGACTTCCTCAATGACGTCGTCGGAGCCGTTCAAAGCTGCCGTTGCTGCTACCTGGATCGGGGTGAAGGCACCGTAATCGAGGTACGATTTCACGCGAGCCAAGGCCGCGATCAGCCGTTCATTACCGACGGCAAAGCCGACGCGCCAGCCAGGCATGGAGTAGGTTTTGGACATCGAGGTGAATTCCACCGTGATGTCGATGGCGCCCGGCACCTGCAAAACCGATGGAGGTGGCTGGTCGGCGTCGAAATAAATCTCGGAATAGGCCAGATCAGACAGAATGAAGATGTCGTTGGCGCGGCAGTATTTGACGACCTCGGTGTAGAAATCGAGGTCAGCCGTATAGGCGGTCGGGTTCGCCGGATAGTTCAGTACCAGCGCGATTGGCTTGGGGATCGAGTGGCGCACCGCACGATCGAGCGAGCGCATGAAGTCTTCGTTGGGATCGGCGGGCATCGAGCGAACGACGCCGCCAGACATGATGAAGCCGAAGGAGTGGATCGGATAGGTGGGATTTGGCACCAGCACCACATCGCCCGGCGCCGTGATAGCCGATGCCATGTTGGCAAAGCCTTCCTTGGAGCCAAGCGTCGCGACGACCTGCGTGTCGGGGTTCAGCTTCACTCCGAAGCGGCGGCCATAGTAGCTCGCCTGGGCTTTGCGCAGGCCGGGGATACCGCGCGAGCTCGAATAGCGGTGGGTGCGGCCGTCCTTGACGGTTTCCTGCAGCTTTTCGACGATATGCTGCGGCGTCGGCATATCGGGATTGCCCATGCCGAGGTCGATTACATCGACGCTTTCGGCGCGGGCCTTGGCCTTGAGCGGATCGATATGGGCAAAGACGTAAGGGGGAAGCCGACGGATTTTGTGGAAGTCTTCGCTCATGATTTCCTCGACGGTCCCTGGGGACCTGGACTGGGCCGCGACGCGCTGGCACGCGCTACGCCTCTCTTTGAGGCGCCTATTATCGCGGAATTATGGTTGTGAACGGGTTAAACAGCCCATCGCGGGCTGCGATATGGTGTTCGGCTCTTCCCGGCCCGGATCGGGCCACGCGGGAAGAGCTAGCGGGCGTTTGCCGCCGCCACACGGGCGGCCGCAGCGATTGCTACGGCAACGCAGGCCACTGCACCAATGGCGAGCGAGGCTCCAACCTTTGCAACAGTGTACAGAGACTGCATGTCCCTTGCCCTTCGGACGCGTTTTTTGTAAGGAAATCAGCTATCGACAAGCCGTTCATAATTCCTCTGTCGGGTATTGTAAATGGTCCGGGGGACGCCAACCTTCGGCTCCAGAGCGGCATATGGTGAGGTAAAATCTTGAAGCGCATTGCCCTCGTCACGATCGGCACGCAAGGCGACGTTCAACCCTATCTGGCTCTTGCCATCTCCCTCAAGGAGCGTGGCTACTCCGTCGTCCTTGGGGCTTCGGAAGAATTCCAGGGCATGGTCGAGGGTTATGGCCTCGAGTTCCACACGCTGGGACCGTCGATCCAGGCCTTCCTTTCGCAACAGCGATTCGAGAATGCGATGAGCCAGTCGATGCTCATCAATGGGCCTTCCCTGCTGCGCCAGGGTCAGCAAATTGTCGATACGGCAGCGCGCCACGCCTGGCATATGTGCCAGGGCGCTGACATGCTCATCCTCAATATGAATACCAGTTTCGGCATCGATATTGCCGAGGCGCTGCATATCCCAGCCATCATGGTGGCGCTGCAGCCGTTGAACTCGACCAGCGAATTCCCGCTGTGTATCTACTACGGCGCCGATTTTGGTCCGGCTTTCAACAAGCTCAGCTACGCGACGATGTCGGTGCAGCAGATCTATTACAACCTGCCGCGCAACAAGCTGCGCCGGGAATTGATGGGTCTCGACGCGCGCAAGAAGGGCGGCTTCTTCCGCAACACCGATGGCACGGCGATGACCACGCTGTACCCGTATTCGCCAGTGGTTTCGCCGCGGCCGCGCGATTGGCCCAAGAGTGCCATCGTGACCGGGTATTGGCAGCTCAAGGATAGCAGCGACTGGCAGCCTTCGGCTGAGTTCCAGAAGTTCCTCTCCGAGGGCGAGGCGCCGGTCTATATCGGCTTTGGTTCGATGCCGTTCGGCGCCGAACGCAATACCAAGATTTTGAAGGAAGCCGTCGCCATGTGGGGCGGCCGTGCCGTGGTGGCGCGCGGGTGGGGCGGCATCAATCCGCAGGACCTGCCGGACAGCATCTTCGCCATCGAGAAGGCGCCGCACGACAAGCTGTTTAAGTATGTGTCGGCCGTAGTTCATCACGGTGGGGCCGGCACCACCTCGGCGGGGCTCCACTTGGGCCGCCCGACCTTTGTGGTGCCGCAGGCGGTGGATCAGCCTTATTGGGGCCGCCGGGTCTATGATCTTGGGTGTGGTCCCAAGCCGGTGCGGCTGCGCAAGCTGACCTCGGAAATCCTGGCCGGTGCGCTGTCCGATCTG
>JAQGKG010000425.1 GCA_028290245.1 Devosia sp.
TCCGGTGATCGGGCCATAGCGGGATGCGGCGGTTTGCAGCGTACCTTGAGATCTAGAAATGGGAGCACCCGTTATAGGCGCTCCCAAAGTAAGGCTTAGTAATAAACGCCGGGCACGGTCAGGTTCGGCGCTTCGCCTTCGCCGACCCACTTGGCGTAAAGTTCGGCATAGCGGCCGGTGCGGATCTGCTGATTGACGAACAGGTTGAGGTAATTCAGCAGGCCCTGCTCGTTGCGCAGCGCGATCAAGCCGACATAGTCGATCTCATAGGGGGCCGTGCCGCCCATGATGAAGCCGGGGAAATTGCCAGTAGCGATGGTCGAGCCGGCAACGGTCGAGGTCACCACGGTGGCGTCGATCTGGCCCTGCGACAGCGCCAGCATCACGTCGGCTTGGGTCTGGTAGGAGCGGAACGAGCCAGCAGGATCAGCCCATGCGGTGACGCTCTCTTCGAGCGCGATGGCTTCATAAGTGCCCGAGGTCGAGCCGACCTTCTTGCCCTTGAGGCTGTCGTAGTCGGCTATGCCAAGCCCGTCCTTGGTCAGAACGACCATTTCGAAGGCGAAGTAGGGGATTGAAAAGCCGACCGTCTTGGCCCGTTCGAGAGTGTCGGATGTCGAGGCGACACCGATATCCACCCGGCCCGAAACCAGCGCTGGAATGCGGTCAGGGAATGGCGTTTCGACGATTTCAGCCGTTACGCCGAGTACCGTGGCGAGGTCATTGCAGGTGTCAACGTCAAACCCGATCGGGTTGTTGTCGGCATCGCGCGAGCCCATGGGCGGGAAGTCCAGCACCACGGCGCAACGCAGGGTGCCCGACGCGATAATATCGTCGAGCTTGTCAGCAAATGCAGGCATTACGGTCGTCAGCGAGGCAAGCGCCACGGCGGCGGTCAGCAAAAGTTTCATAGTGTCCCCTTATCGTTGAGCCGAGCACGACACGCGGCTTTTCGTGTACAAATTCCTTATCCCGACGAGAAACGTATACCATCTCTTAAGGCCGTCAACCCCTCCGACTAAGATTGTGCGCAATTTGTCGACAGCGTTAAGTGTGTAGCGTGTGGACCGAAATTTGCATTCGCACGACCACCGACCTAGCGGTGTCCGCGGTAAAATATGTTTCTGCCGACTGCCTACTCTCCTTATCCCCCCTATTGATGCATCTTGCCGAAGACTTAGGTGCTTTGGACGTTTCAAATCTGGGAACACTTATCGGCAACTCGGATCGCCGAACGTCCGCTAACGTCAGGTCTCACGTCAAACCTGCCAGTCGGCTCCCGGCCCCTACCCTGCCCTTCGTCCACAACTGCTGACGCCGGCTACGAGCTGGCTTGCGGAGCGGCCGGTTTTGTACGGAATATGTCCAGAAGCTGACGCCGCCTGCCTCAACATTCCCACACCGGTTGGAAGTGCGATGATCATTGAGCGTGTAGACATAAGCCACATTGGGTCGTGGTCACGATTGAGGCATGCCCTGTGGCCGAGAATGTCGGCAAGCGAGCACGAACGCGACATCCAAAGTGCGTTCTTCGATGACGCTAAATCGGCAGCTGCCTTCGTGGCAATTGTGGATGGGACACTCATTGGGTTCGCAGAGGCGAGCTTGCGCCACGACTATGTCAACGGATGCGAAACCTCGCCTGTGGCATTCCTCGAAGGTATATATGTCAATCCTGACCATCGTCGTCATGGTGTTGCAAACGCGCTTTCTACGTCAGTCGAGAAATGGGGGCGAGACCAAGGGTGCGTGGAGTTCGCGTCAGACACCTCACTGGACAATGACGCCAGCCAACGACTGCATGCGGCACTGGGCTTTGAGGAAACGCAGCGTGTCGTTTTCTTTAGAAAGCGCATTTCCATGTAGTTCATTCGACCGTCGGTCGTCGATGGCAGATGATAGCTTTTGGCATCGCAACGACGACCGCCAAACGACCGGAATGGGTTGATTGCTGTATTGTTTTGCGGCCTTTGCAAAGACCCGTTGATTTTGCAACGACTTGGGAATAACGCCAGTATCAACACTTGCGGACGAGGCCTATTGGGCGGCCTCAGCCCGCATTTTATTTGCCCTGGGGAAGCAGACTATGAGCGACACCTTTACCACGACAACCCACCAATCTTGGTTCAGCCGCATCGGCAATTCCTTCGCGGGCGTGCTGATCGGGCTGCTGCTCATCGTCGCGATGGTCGTTTTGCTGTTCTGGAACGAGGGCCGCGCCGTCCAGACCGAAAAGGCGCTGGCCGAAGGCGCGGGCGCCGTGGTGCTGGTGCAAAATGCCCCGATTGACGCCGCAAATGAAGGCAAGCTGATCCATGTCAGCGGCCCAGTCGTTACCGGCCAGGTGCTGACCGACGACGCCTTTAATATTGCGGCGGAGGGCATTCGCCTCGTGCGCAATGTCGAAATGTTCCAGTGGGTCGAGAAGGAAAGCTCCAAGAAGCAAACGACGCTGGGCGGCGGGGAAGAAACGGTCACCACCTACACCTACAACAAGGAGTGGAAAGAAGGGCGCGTCGATTCCTCGGAATTCAAGCAGCCCGACAACCATCAGAACCCGCAGGCCGCGCTCGATAGCCAGACCTTCCAGATCGATGATGGCAAGCTCGGCGATTTTGCGCTGACCGAAAGCGTTCTCGACGACGTTGGCGGCGCCAAGGATTATCCGATCAAGCGCGCCGATCTCGGTGCCGTAGCCAGCGCCAACCCGCTGGGTGTGCCCGTATCGCTGGTCGATGGCATCATCGTCGCTGGCGAAAAGCCGGCCGTGCCAAGCGTCGGTGATCTCAAGATCGCCTATCAGCTGATCCCGCTTGGCGATATCAGCGTCATCGCCCAGCAGTCGGGCGATAGCTTTGCGCCCTACCAGACCAAGGCCGGCGATGCGCTCCAACTCGTCGATAGTGGCGTTGTCGCAGCACCGGCCATGTTCAAGGCGGCGGCCGATGAAAACAACATCATCACCTGGATCATCCGTGGCGTCGGCCTGTTGCTGCTTATCTTCGGCTTTGCCCTCGTTATCGGCCCGCTCAGCGTCATTGCCAGCGTCATACCCTTCCTCGGCTCGGTCGTCGGCTTCGGCACCGGCATCATTGCCTGGATCATGGGCCTCAGCGTCGGCACGCTGACCATCGCGACCGCCTGGCTGTTCTATCGCCCCCTGCTGTCGCTGATCATCGTCGCCGTCGGCGTCGCTGTGGTGTTCGGCATCATCCAGCTCGGCAAGGCTCGCACCAAGGCCAAGGCAACATCGACCGCCGCAGCTTAGGAAAGACATCGACATGATCCGAACCGCCCTCCACCTCGCTATCTTTTCGATCTTGGTTCTGGGCGGTTCGGCCCTTGCCGAAGACGCCGCTCCGGCTGGCGTGCTTCGCACGTTCGGCGATTGGGACGTCACTTGCGACAATGCCCACAATTGCTGGGCTCAGACGACGCAACCCCTGTCCGGAACCGGCACGATTGGCCTGCGCCGCGATGCCGGCGCCCAAGCGCAGCCGCACGTTTCCCTCACGCTCCATGACGGAACTTTCGATGAAGCTGCGTTCGACGAGACGGGCTTTGAAGCGGTGTTTACCGGTGGCGATTTCGAGGACGAATTCGGCCCACGCCTGACCATCGCCGATGACAAGACGGCGTTGTTTGTCGCCGCGCTCAACAAGGCAACGACCCTCTCCATTCCCGTCGAGGATGAGGTTATATTCTCGCTCGCTGGCTCGAGTGCGGCGCTGCGCTTTATCGACGAGGTGCAGGGGCGTGCCGATACTATCACCGCCCTGATTGCCAAGGGCGACAAGCCCGCCAGCGCCGTGCCTGCTCCACTGCCCCTGCCCATCATCGCGGCACCACCGACTGCGGTGGTTCTCATCGATACCCGGCCCGTTCCAACGCTTGCCAAGGCGGGCGCAATCGATTGCACCGAGGAACAAGAATACCCCTTTCCGGGTTTCGTCGCCGAGGGGTACCGGTTGCCGGATGGCCGCGAAATCTGGTTCATGCCGTGCTTTAGCGGGCCCTACAACTACGTGTCGACAGCCTATCTCAAGACCGGCGAAGCCATAGCGCCCCTGCCATTCAGCGGTCCGAAAGAGGGTGGTCCTCCGTCCGACCTGCTGACCCAATTGTGGAACGCGGCACTCAATGTCGAAGGCAAGGATGTGCCCCTGACACTTTCCACCTTCGGCAAGAACCGAGGCATGGGCGATTGCGGCACCATCACCGAGCACGTCTGGACGGGGACGCGTTTTGCGCTCACCAAATATCTCGAAATGGAAGGCTGCTCGGGCCTGTGGGAGGAAGCCGATTGGCCGGTGCGCTGGCAGGCCGAGATTGCCGCGCAATAGTCACCGCGGCGAAAGCAACGTGATCCGAGCCCGCATTCGACGAAGCGAGCCCGGAGCACTGTTCAATCAACTTGATTCCGACCTCAGCTGTCGCGCAGGGCGTGCCGACATGGCGGACCAAGTGGTCAAGACGCCAGTAGCGATGGTCACCATGACTGAACCCAGCACGACGATGGCAACCGTCAGCAGGTTGGGCGCAAATGGGATTTCCATTACAAAGGTCAGGATTGCCCAGGTTGCCGCGATGCCGAGACCGGCACCCATGGCAGCTGCCAGAAAGCCCAGCACGCCATATTCCACCATGAAACCGACGATTACCCTGCGGCTGGTGGCGCCCAGGACCTTCATCACTACGGCGTCTGCCTCGCGCTGTTTGCGGCCCACCGTCATGGCACCAGCGAGCACCAGTACGCCCGAAATGACGGCGAGGCTTCCTACAAGGGCAACAGCATTGGCCAGGCTGGATAAAATGTCTTCGATCCGCTCGAGGGCATCGCCGACGGGCAGGAAGCTCAGCGTCGGAAAGGCTTTGCTGAGCCGGCTTTCAACATCGTTCGCGGCGCCGTCGGTCACGTCGATACTGCCCATGACCGTTTGCGGCGCGCCCTCCAGCACGCCAGGGGAAAACAGCAGGCGGAAGTTGAGCCCGCCCTCGCGCCAGTCGATATCGCGAAAATTGGCGATGGTGACGTCAATGGGGCGGCCAGCAATGACGATGCTCATGGTATCGCCGACCGCGAGGCCAAGAGGCTCGCGCAGTTCAGTGCTGAGGGATACCAAAGGCGAGCCGGAATAATCTGTTGCCCACCACCTGCCGTCCGTCACCGTCGAGCCCTCGGGAACGTCACGAGCCCAGCTAAGGGCCGTGTCACCTTCGAACAGGTCGGCGATGTCGTCTGGCACGGGACCGAGATCAGCCACCGGCGTGCCTTTGACACTTTTAATCGTGCCGCGCAGCATCGGGATTGTTTGCAGCGTTTCAATCCCGGGGTCAGCCTCTGCAAAAGCCTCGACCAACGGCACCTGATCCTTGGGCATGTCCAGCAGCACAAAGGCCGGAGCGTCCTCCGCCACCGCCCCATCGATTTGTGCGCGCAAGTTCTGGTCGAGCAGCGTGATCATCAGCAGCAGTGCCAATCCCAACCCCAGCGACAGCACCACGACTGGCGCCGCAGAGCCCGGCCGGTGAATGGCCTTGAAAGCCTGGCGTAGCGTGGCGTTGGGCAACGGTGGCAACAGGCGCAGCCCGGCTTGTAGCAGCCAGGCGGACAAGCGCAGGAATGCAAAGGCGATTGCGGCGCCGACCGTATACCAAAATACCAGCCAGGGGGCGCCGGTGGTGAACACGGCGAGTGCTGCGATGGCGGCAATCGCCAGAAGCAAAGGGATTGCGGTGCGCCAATGCGTCAGCTCGCGCCAGCCGAGGCGTGGTCCATCGTCGCCCGAGGCGCGAAAAAGGCTCGCCGGCTTCAGCTTCTGCGCCCCTCGCAACGGCAGGATCGCGAAGGCAAATCCGATCAGTAAACCAAAGCCTGCTGCGGTCAGCAGCGATGGCGCGTCTATGGTCGGCGGCAGATCAATAGACAGCATGCCCGACAGAACGGGGAGAGCAAGCAAACTGGTCGCAGCGCCGAGGACAAGGCCAAGCAGCACTCCAGCCAGCGAAAGCACGAGGACCTGAGTGAGAAAGTGCACCATTATGCGGGCACTCGTCGCACCGAGGCTGCGCAAGGTGGCGATCGAACTGCGGCGCTCACTTATGTAAGCGGTGATGGCGTTGGACACACCAACGCCGCCGACCAGCAGGGATGAGAGGCCGACAAGCGTGAGAAAGCGCGCAAAGAGATCAAAAAACCGCTTCAAGTTCGCTGCCGCGTCCGCAGGTTCTCGCAGGTCCCAGTCAGCATCTGGAAAAGCCGTCTCTAGCCGCTTGATCGCCGCAGCAGCCTCTTCCTTGCCCAACAGAACTTTGTAACTGAACCGGCTAAGGATGCCTTGTTGCTCAAGGCCGGCCGACGCCAGCGCGCTATCTGAGATAATGGCGGGAAGCCCGAGTTGAAATCCCTGCGCCGCCTGGTCCGGAAGACCGACAAGCGTGGCGCGCACGACAAAATCGGCATTGCCGATCCGTAGCGGATCCCCCACCATAATTCCAAGACGATCGAGGACACCCGGATCAACGACCGCGCCCGGTAGTCCGTCAATCACCGCCAGAAGCTCGTTGAGTGGCTGCTGCGCCTGAGGGCTCAGTGTCACCGCGCCCACCAGGGGATAGCTGTCGCTCACGGCGCGAAGGCTGAGAAGCAGGCCGGCATCCTTGGCGCTAGCGCGAGCACTGAGGTCGACCACGCGGGCGGTCTGGCCGAGCGCCTCGACAGCGTTGCGCTGCTCCGTCGAAATGTCCGTCCCGCGTTGGCGTACCTCGATGTCGCCACCGAGAATGACCCGGGCGTCGCGGTCCACAGCCGCCTGCAATGCAGCGCCTACCGAGGACACTGCGGCGATCCCGCCAACGCCAAGGGCAAGACACGCCAGTAAAATAGTGAACCGCCGTACATCGCCACGCAGGTCGAGTAGGGCAATCCGCATCCAGCCGAACAGGCGGCTCATGCTGGCGGGCTTTGAGTGACCGCGGACAGTTGCCCATGGTTCATCGACAGGACACGATCGGCACGGCGGGCCAGCGCAGGGTCATGGGTTATTAGGAACACCGCCGTGCCATTGTCACGCGCCAGGGCAAACATCATCTCGATGACCCTGGCACCAGTGTCCTGGTCCAGATTGCCGGTCGGCTCGTCCGCCAGCAGCAAGTTAGGTCTGTTGACGATGGCACGGGCCAGGCCGACACGCTGCTGTTCCCCGCCAGACAGGGCACTGGGACGATGATCAAGCCGATCACCAAGGCCCACGGCTGTGAGTGCCGCTGTCGCCGCCTCCATGATCTGGGCATGGGACTGGCCGGTTTCAGCGATCTCGAGCGCGAGTGCCACATTCTCGAGCGCCGTCATCGACGGGATCAGGTGAAAGTTCTGGAACAGGATACCAAGGTTGTCGCGGCGAAACATCGCGAGTTCGTCTTCACTGCGGCCACTGATCGTGGTGCCGGCGACGCTCACGCTACCGTTAGTTGCCTGTTCCAGACCGCCAAGTACCATGAGGAGCGAAGTCTTGCCGCTGCCGGATGGCCCGACCACGGCCACAACCTCGCCCGGCGCAATCGCAAACTCAATGTCCTTGAGGATGTGCAGCGGTGTCTTGCCCGATTGAAGGTGCAGGTTCAATGCCGAAGTCGCGACGACGGGGCTGCGCATGAGCGGCACTTTCAAGCAGGGTTCGTTGACACGAGAAGTATGTGGTCCTGATGGAAAGAACAGCGACGATGATAAAAATTGTTTGTGACCGGCTGCGCGGTGTCGCTATCGCCTTTTCCTTGGCAGGCGTAGCGATAACGCCGGCCTTGGCCGCCGATCGGACGCTGATGCTCTATGGCGACAGCCTGATGGCAGGCCTTGGGCTTTCCGACGAGGATGGATTTGCGGGCCAGTTGCAGGCAGCGCTCGGCGACGACATCACGATCGTCAACGCCAGCGTGTCCGGCGACACCTCGGCGGACGGGCTGGCGCGACTTGACTGGTCCCTGAATGAACGTCCGGATGCGGTCGTGCTTGAACTCGGTGCCAACGACATGCTCCAGGGCCTTCCCGTCGATGCCATGCGGCAGAACCTGACCGCGATCCTCCAGCGCTTCAAGGATGAAAATATTCCGGTGCTACTCGCCGGCATGAGGGCGAGCCCAAGTCTGGGGAGCGAATATGTGCGGTCATATGAAGACGTGTTCCCGCGACTGGCCGCACAATTTCAAACCGCGTTTTACCCGTTCTTCCTCGACGGCGTCGCCACCAACAGGGCACTCAACCAGGTCGATGGCATGCACCCTAATGCCCAAGGCGTCCGTAAGATCGTTCGGGCCATTTCGCCTTCGATCAAAGCTCTGATAACGACTCAGGAACAGCGAAAGTCCTAGTCGATTGTGCGCCCTATTGCGGCTGTGCGGCGAACCTTCGCGAATTCCAGTGATACAGACTGATTACATCGGCCATACCAGCATCAGCATCGATACCGCGATTAGCACGACCAGTATCGACAGCGGCAACCCCAGCCAATAGTCGCCAAGCCGGTAGCCGCCAGGCCCCATCACCAGAGTATTGCACTGATGGCCGATCGGCGTGAGAAAATCCGAACCGGCTCCAATCGCCATTGCCATCAGAAAGGCTTCGGGTTGGTAGCCAAGACCGGTCGCAAAGGTGGCGGCGATCGGCGCCATCACAAGCACTGTTGCCGCGTTGTTGAGGAATGGGGTCACCGCCGTGGCCGCAACCATGATCAGCGCCAATGCACCATAGGATGGCAGCACGCTGGCGGTTTCTTCGTCTCACTCTCAAATTCTGCCGCACACCACGGCCTAACGATTTTCGCCATGGTGATCATCTTGCTCATGCTGCTTGTGGAAGCGCGACGATATCGCTTCTACGATGTATATCGCATGCGGATCCGGCAGTTCGAGCGGCACTATTTCGGCCAGTTTTTTGAGGCCGACCCACAGGGCGGACCGGAACCCTGGCTGGTAATGCTGGCACAGGATCTTCGACACCCGAAGTTCCGCATCACCCTGACGCTGGCCTTGCGTCGTCGTCTGCGCCGCAACTATGTATGGATGTTTCTCATCCTGCTGTGTGCGTGGATCGTCAAGATCGCGTCACCCGACTTGCAGGCCGGCGCCTACCTCGACCCGTCTCGGCCCATAGCCACTATTGTGGGTCACGCTGCGATTGGACCAGTTCCTGGCTGGTTTGTAATCGCCGCAATAGGATGCTTCTACATCGGGCTGGCGGTTGCTTGTTTCCGAGGCAAGGACCGTGGTGGCGATGAGGTGCATGTTTGATCGGGCCGATCAGTAAGGCCTTGCAACCTAGTTCAGCCTTCGGCATCGAACACAAAGGGCATCGTTGGTCTGGACGGCAGGAATGAGGCGCAG
>JAQGKG010000436.1 GCA_028290245.1 Devosia sp.
GACATAAGAAACCCCCGGGTCACTGCCGCGGCAGTGGGACGCCTTGTTTCGGAATCCGTAGTCACCGAAGCAAAGTTTTCTGCTGCCGCGACAAAGGCCCGGAAATGAAATCAAAAGGGCCCGCCCAGAAGTGAGCGGGCTTTTTTACGCACCATGCCGCCTTTTGGCCTCCGCTTCCAGGTCCTTCACCACCGCCGCCGCATGGGCTAGCGTTGCGCTCTGCTCAGCCGGGTCCATCCGGTCCCACACCATATAATTGCGCTTCATCCGTGTGTTAGCCGCAAAAACCTGCCGGTTGCGTGCCAGAAAATCCCAATACAGCGCATTGAACGGGCATGCATTGGGCCCATGTCGCAGCTTGGGATTAAACCGGCATCCCTCGCAATAATCGCTCATCTTCGAGATGTAATTGGCGCTGGCGGCATATGGCTTGGAGCCCACCAGCCCTCCGTCGCCAAACTGGCTCATCCCCAGCGTATTGGGCAATTCGACCCACTCGAACGCATCGATGTAGATAGCCAGATACCATTCGTGCACCTGGAACGGGTCGACGCCCGCCAGCATGGCGAAATTGCCGGTGATCATCAGACGCTGGATGTGATGCGCATAAGCCGTCTCCAGCGTCTGGCCGATGGCCTGCGCCAGGCAGTTCATCTCGGTCTGGCCGTCCCAGTAGAACCACGGCAGATCGCGCTTGGCGCCCAGCGCATTGCGTTCCCGATAGGCCGGCATTTCGTGCCAGTACACCCCACGCATATATTCCCGCCAGCCGATGATCTGGCGAATGAAGCCCTCGACGCTGTTGAGCGGCGCCCGCCCTTCGAGATATTCCACCTCCGCCGCCCGGCATAAAGCCAGTGGATCGAGCAGGCCCAGGTTGATGTAGGGCGACAGCACCGAATGATACAGCGTCGCCTCGCTCGCCAGCATCGCGTCCTGATAATCGCCAAACCGCGGCAGCATCTCGTCGAGGAAATGCGCCTGCGCCAGTTCGGCATCGGCGCGCGTGACGGCATAGCCAAACCGATCCTGCCGCCCCGGATTGTCGATAAACCGCGTGCTGACCAGCGCCATCACCTCCCGCGTAATGGCATCCGGCACAAAGCTCAGTGGCCTGGGCATAAACAAGTCCGGCTTGGCAGTCTTGCGGTTCTCCGCGTCAAAGTTCCACCGACCGCCCAGCGGCTGTCCGCCGCCATCGAGCAGCAACCCGGTTTGTCGCCGCATCTCCCGATAAAAGAACTCCATCGTCCATTCGCGCCGCCCGTCGGCCCAGCCATCGAACATCGCGTGACTGGCAATAAACCGATCGTCCTGCTCGATCCCGACAGGCACGCCGGTCAGCTCCGCCCATCCGCGCTGCATCGCCCGCACCCGCCATTCCGCAGCCTCAGTGGCCACAATGCGCTCGACCGAATGCCGACCCACAGCGCGTAAAACTTCGCCATCAAGGCTCTGGCTATTGTCAGGATCGGTCAGCCGCACATAGTCGACCCTCCAGCCGTGCTGGCGCAGCTCATCGGCGAAATGGCGCATCGCCGACAGCACCAGCACCAGTTTTTGCTTGTGATGCCAGGCATAGGTCGTCTCGGTGCCGACCTCCGCCATCAGCACCACGGCAGTTTCCGTCGTACTGGCCCGAAGCGCCGCCACGTCGAGCGTTAGCTGGTCGCCAAGGATAACCACGAGGTCCATGCTGTCTCCGAATTGCGGCTACAGCTCAAACGAAACGGGCGCCCGATTGGACGCCCGTTTCTCAAATTATTGCAAAAAACCTTACAGCGTGCGCTGAACGGTCTCGACGCGGAAGCACTCGATGACATCGCCGGCGCGCATGTCTTCGTAATTCTCGAAGGCCATGCCGCATTCCTGGCCGGTCTGCACTTCCTTGACTTCGTCCTTGAAGCGCTTGAGCGTCTTGAGCTTGCCTTCGTGGATAACCACGTTGTCGCGAATAAGACGCACGCCCGAACCGCGTTCCACCATGCCCTCGGTGATCCGGCAGCCGGCGACCTTGCCGACCTTGGTGATCGAGAACACTTCGAGGATCTGCGCATTGCCGATGAACGTCTCGCGACGTTCCGGCTTGAGCAGGCCGCTCATGGCGTTCTTCACGTCATCCACGAGATCGTAGATGATGTTGTAGTAGCGGATTTCGATGCCGTCGCGGGTGGCCAGCTCGGTCGCCTGCTTGTTGGCACGAACGTTGAAGCCGATGACGATGGCATTCGATGCCGCAGCCAGGGTCACGTCGCTCTCGGTGATGCCGCCCACGGCGCTCAGCAACAATTGAGCCGACACTTCGTCGGTCGACAGCTTGTTGAGCGAGGCTACAATAGCTTCGACCGAACCCTGCACGTCGCCCTTGATGATCAGCGGGAACTTGGAGATGCCGGCGATCTTGAGCTGATTCATCATCTGCTCGAGGCTCGTTGCACCGCCGCCGGCCGTCTTTTCACGGATGGCGCGCTGACGATATTCGGTGACTTCACGGGCCCGCGCTTCGGACTCGACAACCGAGAAACGATCGCCGGCATTCGGTACGCCGGTAAAGCCGAGCACTTCCACCGGAACCGAAGGACCGGCTTCCTTGACCTGCTCGCCCTTGTCGTTGATCAGGGCGCGCACGCGGGCAAATTCGGTACCGGCGACGAGAATGTCACCGATCGCGAGAGTGCCGCGCTGGACGAGGACGGTTGCAACCGCACCCCGGCCCTTGTCGAGCTTGGCTTCGATGACCAGGCCTTCGGCGCGGCCGTCGCGGGCCACGCGCAGTTCAAGCACTTCGGCCTGCAGCAGGATGGTTTCGAGCAGCTTGTCGAGACCTTCGCGGGTCTTGGCGGACACTTCCACGTCAAGCACGTCGCCGCCCATCGATTCCACGAACACTTCGTGCTGCAAGAGCTCGGTGCGGACGCGGGTCGGGTTGGCTTCGGGCTTGTCCATCTTGTTGATGGCCACGATGATCGGAACACCGGCCGCCTTGGCATGCTTAATGGATTCGATGGTCTGCGGCATCACGCCGTCATCGGCTGCCACCACGAGGACCGCGATATCGGTCGCCTGGGCCCCACGGGCACGCATGGCGGTAAACGCCTCGTGGCCCGGGGTATCGAGGAAGGTGATCTTGGTGCCGTTCTTGACAACCTGATAGGCGCCGATGTGCTGGGTGATGCCACCGGCCTCACCTGACACAACGTTGGCTTCGCGGATCGCGTCGAGCAGCGAGGTCTTGCCGTGATCGACGTGGCCCATGATGGTCACGACCGGCGCACGGTTGGTCAGGTCCTCGGCCTTGTCGTCTGCAGGAAGATCATAGAGACCTTCTTCGACGTCGGCATCGCTAACGCGCTTGACCGTATGGCCCAGTTCGCGAGCGATCAGCTCGGCCGTATCGGCATCGACCACATCATTGATGGTGGCCATGGTGCCCTGCGCCATCAGCATCTTGATGACGGTCACCGAACGTTCAGCCATGCGGTTCGCCAGTTCGGCGACCGTAATGGCTTCCGGAATGATGACTTCACGGATGAGCTTTGGCGCTTCCTGCTGGTTGCGGCCCATCTTCTTGTCGCGGCGACGGCGCATGGCGGCGAGGGAAGGGCCCTTGTCGCGATCGCTTTCCGAACCGGCATTGGTCACCGTCAGGCGGCCACGCGCATTGCCGTCGTCAACCTTGCGGGTGGGACGTTCTGGCGCAGCGCGCGAGGCGCGGCGAGCATTTTCGAGTTCGGCCTCGGTCGTCGGACGGGTCTGCGGCGAGCCGGTACGAACCTTGCGGCCGTCGGCTTCATTGGGACCAGCGGGTGGCACGTTGCCGATTGGCGCCATGCCGGCACCAGCCGGACGGCGTTCACCAGCAGGACGCGTAGCGGTGCCGGAAGGACGAGCGCCAGCAGCGCCCGGTCGTGCACCGGCTGCGCCGGGCTTGATCAGGGCATTGGCGCCGCGTTCGCTTTCGGGGCGCGCATTGCTCGGACGCTCGACGCGTGGCGGACGTGGTGGCTGGCCAGGACGGCCGGCGACGACGCGCACGCTGGATGGGCCGGCAGCGCGCTGCGATGCGGGCGAGCCGGCATCCTCGCTTGGTGCGGCTTCGGCAGGAGCTGACGCAACAGGTGCGGCTGCCACGGGGGCAGCTTCTGCAGTCGGAGCAACCGGTGCGGCAGCTTCGACCGGGGCAGGAGCAGGAGCAGCCGCTGCAACAGGAGCTTCGGCCGCTGGAGTTGCAACTTCTGGTTCAGGCGCTTCAGCCTGGCGGCGGGCTTCTTCAGCACGCTCGGCTTCTTCGCGAACTTCGCGGCGACGCGCATCTTCTTCGACGCGACGGGCTTCGTCAGCGGCAAAGCGTTCCTGATCCTCGGCGGCGCGAGCGCCTGCCAAAGCCAGTGCGTTGCGGCGGGCTTCGGCTTCTGCAGCCGAAAGACCCAGCGGAGCGCGCTGCTGCTGTGGCGGACGGCCTGCAGGAGGACGCTGCGATGGGGCACCCGATGCCGATTGTGGGCGGTGCGGCGCGGCCGGAGCATTGGGCTTGGGAACCAGGCGCGTACGCTTCTCGACAACCACCGTCGATCGCGAAGGACCGCGCGACATAGCCGGACGGTTGCCCAGGCCTGGGCCGCCCTTCAATGTCAGAGTCTTCTTCGCGCTAGTGTCATCGGTGCGCTTGTCGTCGTTATCAGCCATGTATCTCGCGTCTTTCGTCGGTGGCCTCGGGCAAAAGGTCACCGTCAACCGCAGCGCGGTCGGTGTCCTTTTCCGTCGGTTTAGCAGTATAAAGGGCCAGTCTCCGGGCCTTTTCTACTGCTGCTTGGGCTGCAGCCCCTCTTGTGAGGGCAGCATGTATCACATTTTCAAGGCCAAGTGCCAAACCCATTTGATCTGAGTTGAGCAATTCGAAATGGGGCACTTCGAAGCCTTGGATTCCTTCTTCTTCGGCGGCGTAATGCAGCGCCTTGAGCGGGCCGACCATCTTGCTGCGGCCGTCTTCTGCTGCATCGGATGCCGTGATCAGCGCGATCAGGCTTCCATTGTCGATCAGGGCACGCACCTTGGTGGCGCCGAAGGTCAGTTGACCCGCCTTGCGGGCCATGCCGAGCGCATTGAGATAACGCGCTTCAAGCCGGGTCTGGGTCAGGCCGGGCAGGTCGTCCGGCAGTTTGACCTCAGTCTTGAGGCTGCGCGCAAAGACCTTCTTTTTGACCGCCTCGGCCACGAGGACCTTGTTGAGGCTGATCCAGACGCCGCGACCCTCGGCCTTGGCATCGGTATCGGGGACCAATACATCATCGGGCCCCAGTACGAAACGGATCAGCTCTGCCACGGGCTTTTCGGCCCGTGTCAGTGCACACATCCGTGTCGTTTCTTCGCGGCGGGCCATCTGGTCCTTCGCTCCGAAACGGCTTAAGCCGTCGCCTCTTCGTCGGCGACATCTTCGCCTTCGACAGGTGGCAGGTCTTCGGCATTGATCCAACCGGCCTTGATACGGGCCTGCATGATCATGTCTTCGGCTTCTTCTCGGCTTACCGGGAAGTCCTTGAAAGTGCCTTCGAAACGCTTGGTCTCGCCGTCCTTGCGTTCGCTCCAGCCGATCAGGTCATCGGCGGCGCAGCCAGCAAAGTCTTCCACCGTCTTGATGTCTTCCTTGCCCAGCGCAACCAGCATGGATGCGGTCAGTCCAGCGATCTCATAGAGCTCGTCCTCGACGCCAAGCGCCTTGCGCTCGTCATCATGGGCGCGGTCGATGGCCGCCAGATATTCGGTGGCGCGGTTCTGGATTTCGCCGGCAGTCTCTTCGTCGAAGCCTTCGATCGAAGCGATTTCGTTCGCATCGATATAGGCAAGCTCTTCGACCGAGGAGAACCCTTCGGAAGCCAATAGTTGGGCAACCATCTCGTCAACGTCAAGGGCTGTCATGAAGAGGCTCGAACGCTCGGAGAATTCCTTCTGGCGACGTTCGCTCTCTTCCTGCTCGGTCAGGATGTCGATATCCCAGCCGATAAGCTGCGAAGCGAGACGCACGTTCTGGCCACGACGGCCAATGGCCAGCGATAGCTGCTCATCCGGCACCACGACTTCGATACGCTCGGCCTGCTCGTCGAGCACCACCTTGGCAACGTCGGCCGGCTGCAGAGCCGAGACCACGAGGTCGGCAATGGTGTCGGTCCACGGAATGATGTCGATCTTTTCGCCCTGCAGTTCGGCCACGACGGCCTGAACGCGCGAACCACGCATACCAACGCAGGCGCCAACCGGATCGATCGAGCTGTCATTGGAAGTCACGGCAATCTTGGCGCGCGAACCCGGATCGCGAGCGATCGAGCGGATGGTGATCACGCCATCATAGATCTCGGGCACTTCCTGCATGAACAGCTTGGCCATGAACTGCGGATGGGTGCGTGACAGGAAAATCTGTGGACCGCGCTGTTCGCGGCGCACGTCATACACATAGGCACGTACGCGATCGCCATAGCGGAACATTTCGCGCGGGATTAGCTCGTCGCGGCGGATGATGGCTTCGCCACGACCCAGGTCGACGATCACATTGCCATATTCGACGCGCTTGACGGTGCCGTTGACGATCTCGCCGATGCGGTTGAAATATTCGTCATACATGCGCTCGCGCTCGGCATCGCGCACCTTTTGCACGATGACCTGCTTGGCAGACTGCGCAGCGATACGGCCGAATTCCATCGGCGGCAGCGGCTCGGTCAAAAAGTCACCGATCTTGGCTTCCGGCGACTTGATCTGGGCAAACTTGAGATCGATCTGGCGGCTGGTCTCTTCGACGGTCTCGACGATTTCCAGCAGGCGCCACATCCGGGTTTCACCCGAACGCGGATTGATCTCGACCTTGATCTCGGTCTCCGCGCCGTAACGGCCCTTGGCGGCCTTTTCCATGGCGTCCTGCATTGCCTCGATCACGACCATGCGGTCGATCGATTTCTCGCGGGCAACAGCATCTGCGATCTGCAACAGCTCGAGGCGGTTCGCACTAACGGCCATTTACTTGGTCTCCCTGGGAGGATTGGATTCCGCCGTATCCTCGACCGCATCGGTCTCAGGGTCTTCGGCTTGAGAGGATTCGTCGTCATTGTCGGCTTCGGCGTATTCGACCGTTTCGGTCTCATCGTCGTCGATGGGATTGGCTTCCTGGTCGATCCGGGCCTTTTCCATCAATGCATCGGTCATCACCAGCTTGGCTTCGCCAATGGTAATGAACGGCAGGCGATGGTCGGGGTCGGTGCCGGTCGGCGCGTCGGGCAGGGTGATCACCACCGCATCCTCGTCCACGGACTTGATGAAGCCGCGGAAGCGCTTGCGGCCATTGATCATGTCCGAAAGTTCGATTTTTACGTCGTGACCGACATAGGCGGCGAAATCACGGCGACGCACCAACGGCCGGTCGATACCGGGGGAGCTGACTTCCAGATGATATTCGCGCTCGATCGGGTCTTCCACGTCCAGCGCTGGCGACAGGTCCTTGGACAGCTTCTCGCAGTTGACGATGGTAAATCGCCCATTCTCGTCTTCGGCCATGATCTGCAGCGTGCAGCCATTTTCCTGGGTGATTTTCACCCGCACGAGAGAGAAGCCCAGGCCATTGGCCACCGGCTCGACAATACGGGATACCCGGGCTTCGAGGCCCGTTTCCTTGATAAAGCGCTGTTCGGTGAGGTCGAAGCTCATCGTTCCCCAAAATTCTCAAAAGACGGTAATAAAAAAGAGCGGGGCCGGGGAGGCTCCCACTCTGCAAATTGCTAGAGATGTTGACGCCTATATAGCGCCATTGCTCCGGAGTGGCAAGGCTTCAAGCTTGAGCCAGCTAACCGGCAGCATGCGGCGCGTTAATTGGTGTTTGCTGCCAGCCCTGCTGCAGGTCCGATCCGGCTGGTCAGTCCAGGCTTTAGTGTGCCCGATATCAAAATGAAAAACATGCAGCTTTTCGACATCATACTGTTGCACATTATAGCTGACCATTTTGCCGGTCAAAAAGCGTACGAGCGCCCCTTCGGCGTTCAAAAGCCCCGTCCAAAATTGGCCCCGACAGCCGCAAACCCCTTGCTGGCCGGAGCGTCACAAAACTGTAACCCGGTAGCCCGAAGGAAACTAGGGTACCGCATAACCCCTTGATTTCTTTTATAAAACGGTCGGCATGCCTGCCTGAACTTCAAGGGGCAAAATGTGCTAAATCGTCACTTGAGGACCGGTCGGATCATAATCATTTCCAGGTTGTTCAACGAAAGGAACACCGAAAATGATCAAGAACACAGTTATCGCCCTCGTCGCCGTTGCCACCTTTGCCGGCGCTGCCGCACCAGCCTTCGCCGAATCCATCTTTGGCGACAATCCCTCCGAGGCAACACGTCAGTTCACCAGCAACTCCATCATTTCCCAGCTTCAGCAGCGCGGGATCAATGTAAGTTCGGTTGAAGACTATAACGGTCTGGTTCGCGCTTACGTCACCCTGGAAGACGGCAAGCAGGCAATGCAGTTCTATACGCCTGACTCGCTGGTGCAGGTTGCGCTCTAACTAGCCTGCCACGGTGCCGCCGGTTCGCCGACGGCACCCGTAGGCCGCTTTAGCGGGCCTGCACGATCCGTATTGGCGGTTCGCCGCCATGGGCATCAAAACGTTCCCGGGCAGCCCGGACCATCGCCCCATTGCGGTCCGCAAAATTCTGCAAGCTATCGGCAAGCAGCAACAACTCCTGGCCAAGCACGGTCAATTCATAATCGACGCGCGGCGGAATCGTCGCAAACATGGTGCGGGTAACGAACCCGTCTCGCTCAAGCTCGCGCAGTGTGATTGTCAGTGTCTTCTGCGATATGCCGCCGGCCCGCTTGATCTCGTTAAATCGGCGCGTCTCGTCGCGCAGCAAGGTCACCACCGTCAGCGTCCACTTTCCCGGCTTCACCGTCAGCACCTGAAAATCATGCTGGCTGGATGTGGACAAAGAAGACATGGCGAACCCCGAAACTGCTTATCGAAGGTCCGATATGGGGCGCGATTGCGTCACTACCAGTGCCAGATCGTATTAAACTTTGACATGTCTGCGGACGGCAGCGTTCGCTAACGCCGTATAGTCACTGTCGCCGAAAGCTGAAATAGAAGCTGATCAACCGACCTTCGCGACGGGCCTTCTGCTCGTAACGCGTTGCCTCCCAGCCCTCATAAGGCTTGTGCCAGCTGCCCGGCTTTCCCGGCGCAAAGCTGAACTGCGGCTCCCGAACGATATGGGCCAAAGTCCAGTTCGCATAATCCTCGATATCACTGGCGAAGTGAAACAGCCCACCCGGGCGGATCACCCGTGCCAGCTCTTTCAGTGTCGTTGGCGAGACGAAGCGCCGCTTGTGATGCCGCGTCTTGGGCCAAGGATCGGGATACAGCAGATAGACCTCATCCAGCGAGGCGTCGGGCAGCTCGACCAGCAACTTGAACGCATCGTCGGTGAACAGCTGGATGTTGCGCAGGTTCTCGGCCGCAATGGTCTGCACCATCTTGCCGATCCCACCGGTAAACACCTCGCAGCCGATATAGCCGGTTTGCGGATGACGCCCAGCCTCGAGCGCCAGATGCTCACCGCCGCCGTAACCGATCTCGACTATAATCTTCTCGGCGTCCGGAAAAAGACTGCTGGGATCGAGCCTGCCACTGAGCTTGAACTCGAGGTCAGGCAGCGTAGCGTCAAACACCGCCTGTTGCCCGCCATGCAGCTTCTTGCCGGACCGCCGCCCAAAAAAAGCACGCGGTTCGCCGGAACGAGTCTTGGGAAGCTGGTGGTCGGTCATGACGGCCTAGATCAGAAAGTGCACAAGTGCGCCTATGACCACGAGACCGATAACGATGGCAAGGGGTGTCCCATATGGGGGCGTCCGGACGGGTTGCTAGGCCCGAACGCCAAAGGTTTATCTGAAACCTACTTCAGTGCCGCCTTGAGGGCGCCGACCAGGTCGGTCTTTTCCCACGAGAAGCTGCCGTCGCGGCCGGGCTTGCGGCCAAAATGGCCATAGGCCGAGGTCTTGGCATAGATTGGCTTGTTGAGGTCGAGATGGGTGCGAATGCCGTGTGGCGTCAGGTCCATGACCTTGCCAAGAACAGCCTCGACCGCGGTCTCTTCAACCTTCCCCGTGCCATGCAGGTCGACATAGATCGACAGCGGCTGCGCCACGCCGATGGCATAGGCGAGCTGGATCGTGGCCCGATCGGCAAGGCCGGCGGCAACCACATTCTTGGCGAGATAGCGCGCGGCATAAGCTGCCGAACGATCGACCTTGGTCGGGTCCTTGCCGGAAAACGCACCGCCGCCATGGGGCGCTGCGCCACCGTAGGTATCGACGATGATCTTGCGGCCGGTCAGGCCAGCGTCGCCATCGGGGCCACCGACCACGAACTTGCCAGTGGGATTGATGTGCCACACGGTGTTGTCGTCGATCCAGCCTTCCGGCAGCGCTTCGCGGATATAGGGCTCGACGATCTTGCGAACGTCGGACGATGTCAGGGAGGCATCCAGGTGCTGGGTCGAGAGCACGATCTGCGTCACTCCAACGGGCTTGCCGTCTTCATACCGCACGGTGACCTGGCTCTTGGCATCGGGGCCAAGCACCTTGGCCGGACCGGTGCCCTCTTTACGCGCCAGCGTCAGAACTTCGAGAATCTTGTGCGCGTAATAGATCGGCGCCGGCAGCAGTTCCGGTGTCTCACGGCTGGCATAGCCGAACATGATGCCCTGATCGCCAGCGCCCACATCCTTGTTGCCGGCTTCATCGACGCCCTGCGCGATATCGGCTGACTGGCCGTGCAGCAGTACGTCGATCTTGGCCGTCTTCCAGTGGAAACCCGACTGCTCATAGCCGATGGCGCGAATGGCCTTGCGAGCGGCCGATTTGAACTTGCTCGGGTTGACCACCGGCGAGCCGGCAGCGTCCAGCACGATCTTGCCGTCCTTGTCCTTCTTCAGCAGCGTCTCGGGGACGCGCACTTCACCAGCAATAATCACGCGGTTGGTGGTGGCCAGCGTTTCGCAGGCGATGCGGACTTTCGACGGATCCATGCCCGACTTCTGCGCTTCGCGGAAAACCAGATCGACGATCTCGTCGGAAATCCGGTCACAGACCTTGTCGGGATGACCTTCGGAAACCGATTCCGAAGTGAAGAGATAAGAAGACCGTGCCAACGAACATCCCCTGAACGTGAAAAAGCTGCCCAAACCGGGCAATTGCGACGGGTTGTGACATCGGCAGTCCTGCCGGTCAAGCGGGATATAAAGAAAGCTTGATATCCCGAAGCGCCAATCGGGAGCATGGTTTTCCGGACCTAAACGGCTGGCTACAGCGGCTTCCGGCGCCGCCCACCGCGCGCCACGACCAGCGAAATCAGCAGCCCGGCGATCAGCGCAATGAGCAATGGCCAGTGCCGTACCTGCGCGAACACCGTGCTCGCCAGTCGCTGATGCGGACGCACGTCCAGCGCGGCCATCTGCTGTGGCGGGATGGATGCTGTGATGCGCCCCAGCGGATCGGTGGCGAAAGTCAGCCCGGTATTGGCCGCGCGGATCAGGCTCATGCCCTCTTCGACGGCGCGGACACGAGCATGGTGGGCGTGCTGGGCGGGTCCAATCGAGCCATCGAACCAGGCATCATTGGTGATGTTGAACAGGAATTGCGCCCCGGCGGTGTCGCCCAGGTCGCCAGAAAACAAGATTTCGTAACAGACCAATGCCAGCAGCGGCGGCGTGGCCGGCAGGCTCATCAAACGGCGGCGCGCATCGCCATGCGCCCAGCCTTCGGTGCCGGGCACGAACTGCTTGATGCCGATTTTAGACAGGATTTCGCCAAACGGCAGAAACTCGCCGAACGGCACCAGATGCGCTTTGTCGTAGGTAGCGATGATCTCGCCATTGGTATCGATGGCGAGCAGCGAATTGAACGGCGGACCAGCGGCAGTGCTGGCGCCCGGCTCGTATTGTTGCCGCGGCGCGCCGGTCAGCAGCGTCGTAGTCTCAGGCAGCAGCCGGGCAATCCGCGCCAGCGCTTCAGGATAGGTGGCGAGAAAGAACGGCAGCGACGATTCGGGCCACACCAGATGGGTAATATCCGCCAGCCCCTGGTCGGTCGGGTCCATCCGCATGTCGCTCAGCATCAGCAGCCGATCGATCAGCGCGACCGGATCCACCTTGCCAAAATCGGAATGCTCATAGACCAGCGGCTGCACCAGCCGCAGTGCGATATCGCTTCGCTCGGTCGAAACCGTCCCGGTCAACCTATTATAGCCATAGCCGAGCTGTCCGGCGATCACGGCCATCGCGATGAAAAACGGCAATAGCCGCCGACTGAGACTGCGTCCATCGGCCGGCCAGATCAGCGCCGGCGTCATCGCCAGCAGCGCCGCCACCAGCGTTAGCCCGTAAATACCGATCACCGAGGTGATCTGCATCATCTCGTCGTTCGGCGTCAGCGCATAGCCGAGCAGGTCGAACGGAAAGCCGGTCAACACATGGCCGCGCGCCCATTCGGCGATGGTGACAAAGGTCGCCAGTGTCACGATGCGCCACGGGCCATGCGACCACAACAGATGCGCCAATGCGCTGGCCACACCCCAGAAGGACGCAATCAGCGCTGCCAGCGCCAGAATGGCGAAGGGCATCAAGACCAGCATGAACCCGCCATCGACGAAGAATGCCGCGCCGAGCCAGTGGAAGGCGACGGTGAAATAGCCCCAGCCAAAGGCGAAGCCAATGCTGAAGGCTGGGCCGAACAGCCGCCCCCAGCCGCGCTGCTTTTCGGCGCCATCAAGGCACCAGATCCACACCGGGAAAGCAATGAACAGGGCCGGTACGACAAACAGCGGCGGCACCGATAGGCCGGCAATGGCGCCCGCCAGCAGCAACAGCAGGAAGCGCCGCCAGCCATGGCTCAGCATGGCAGTCTCGGCCAGCCAGGTCATTGTGGGGCTTTCGGCGAATCAGGACGCATGCCGCAAGCTGGCGCCCAGGGCAGGGGGCGTCAAGGCGGATGGCAGGCTCGACACCGGCGCCGCCCGGCGCTAGATCGATGGCATGACCATCACGCTCGCCATCGACACCGCCGCGCCACGCCTGCAACTGGCGCTGTTGCTGGCCACCGGCCACGTTGATACCTCGATCGACGAGATCGCCACCGGTCACGCCGAACTGATCTTCGAGCGCATCGCCACCTTGCTTGGGCGCAACCACATCGGCTATGCCGACCTACAGCGCGTGGTGACAACAACTGGCCCCGGCTCTTTCACCGGCCTGCGCATCGGCCTCTCCGCAGCGCGGGGCATCGGCTTGGCCCGCAGCATTCCGGTAGTGGGTGTTTCAAGCCTGGTAGCACTCTCTCTCACTGCCACTGGCCCCACCACCATCCTGCTCGATGCACGCCGCGGCGAAGCCTATTTCCAGACCTTCTCCGGTCCAGCCGTGCCATCGTCCGATGGCGCTCTGCTGCCGATCGAAGACGCCCACACGCGGGTCATGCCCGGCTCACACCTGATCGAATCCTACTTCATCGACATCGCTGCCCTGGCAACCTACGGCGCGACGCTCGACCCCATCCAAAACCCTCCTGAGCCGAATTACATCCGCGATGCCGATGCCAAGCCGCAGTCGGCAGCCCGCATCCCGAGGCAAGGCGCATGATCAAGCTCTGGATGGCTCCGGCCCGCCTCCATATCGAGCCCGGCAGGATGGCGGATGCCAAGGAGATGGCGCGCATCCACGCTCTAGGTTTCTATCGCGGCTGGCCTACCGGCGAGTTCGAAAGTTTCCTCACTGAGCCGACCACCCCGGTCTATGTCGCCTGCGACGCCAAACGCCGCATAGCTGGCTTTGCGCTGATCCGCGTCGTGGAAGACGAGTCGGAGTTGCTCACCATCGCGGTCGATCCCAAATGGCGCGGCAAGCGCATCGGCCAGGCCTTGCTCAAGGCCGTGTTCGCCGATCTGATGCTGACGCCAGCCCGCCGCATGTTCCTCGAAGTCAGCGAGGAAAATGCCGCCGCAATCAAACTGTACACTCGCGAAGGTTTTGCCACCATTTCCACCCGCAAGGGCTACTATGCCAAGGCCGACGGGTCGGAGGCCACTGCGCTTGTCATGGCGCGCGATCTTGGATAACCCGGATACCAACTGGACCGGTTGGGGAACTTTAGCGTGAGCAAAAGCCAGACTGAGCCGACGCTGGAAGAAGCCTGCGTCGCCAAGGGCATGCGCATGACCGACCAGCGTCGCGTCATTGCCCAGGTGATCGAAGCCGCCAATGATCATCCCGATGTCGAAGAACTCTACCGCCGCGCCTCGGCCGTCGATGACCGCATTTCCCTGTCCACCGTCTATCGCACCGTCAATCTGTTCGAAGAGGCCGGGCTGGTTACCAAGCACGACTTCAAGGACGGTCGCGCCCGCTTTGAACTCATTCCCGATGAGCACCACGACCACCTGATCGATATCCGAAGTGGCGCCGTCATCGAGTTCCGCAATGAGGAAATCGAGGCCATCCAGGACGTCATCGCCAAACGCCTGGGCTATCGGCTGGTCGATCACCGCCTTGAGCTTTATGCCGTCCCGATCGAAGGCTCCGACAAAGCCAAAAAATGATCGCCAAAGCCTCGCGAGCCGCTGGTAACTACAATTTTAGCCAGTAAGCCTAACGCTGGCTTTCGTTTGGCCATTAAGACTTTGTTAGCTATCACGGCTCCCGACAAGGAGGCCGGTATGGCGTGGGAGTTACTGGCAATTTGGGTGATCGTCATCGCGGCGGTTACGTGGTTCGTGCGCGACGAAAAGCGCCGGACGGCCGAGGCTGACATTGCCCGCGCAGCCCGCTACTACGCCTTTTCACCTAAATATCGATATGCTTCGGCGGAATCGTTCGATGCGCCTCCGCCGCCCCGGAAAATGCCGGGCGGCCTGACGCAGGCTCAGCGGGCGTTTTTCAAGACATTCCAGAACAGCTAGCCCGCCGCAGGCGTGTCGATATTGGCCTTGAGCCGGGCGATGATATCGGCAGCCTTCAGCATCATCGCCATTTCGATGTCGGCGTCGCTGGCGTCCGCCGCTACGTCTGCCCAAACCGGTATAGCCAGGTCATGCGTTTGTTCAGTTTCGCCCAGCGTCTCGGACAAAACGGCTCGCACGTGACCCGTAACGCGCCCGGCCAGACGTGGATGCGCCTGCCTGTCGCGGACGCTGATGTCGATTAGCTGCAAAGTCATTCTGGCCCCTGGTAGAGCCCCCGGGCCGAGTGGTTAGTTCGGGCAGCTTGCCGAGAGGTTAAAATCCTCTCAGGGCACAGGTTTTCCACAACTCACAATGGCGTAGCCGCATTGTGGTTCCATAGAAAGCTGGGGAAAATACGTTAGACCTTGACTGCGTGCTCTACCCGGCCAGCATCGCCAAATAGCGCAATATAACGGGCGATTTCATGCAATGTTCCAGTGGCTTTGGCTGGGTTATCCGACAGTTTCACCGCGGGTCGCCCATCTGCTTCGCTGACCTTGGCAACGATGGAGATTGGGTCCAGCCCTGGATTGGGCCCGTCGGGCGAGCAGCCCTCGAAGTCGTTGGTCAGGTTGGTGCCCCAGCCAAAGGCCATGCGCACCTTGCCGTCGAAATGCAGATAGGCTTCCTCGATCATGTCGACGTCGAGCCCATCCGAAAAAATCAGCAGCTTCTCGCGCGGATCGCGGCCACGGCTCTTCCACCAGGCAATGATGCGCTCACCACCCTCGATGGCCGGCGCTGAATCGGGCCGGAAACCGGTCCAGTCGGCAACCCAGTCAGGGGCATTGCGCAGAAACGAATCGGTGCCAAACGCGTCCGGCAGCACGATCTTGAGGTTGCCTCCGTAATAGCTCTCCCAATCCTGCAGCACCTGATACGGCGCAGCGCGGAGGGCATCGTCGGTCTTTGCAAGAGCCGCTAGCACCATCGGCAATTCATGGGCATTAGTGCCCAGCGCTTCAAGGTCATTGTCCATCGCCAGCTTGACGTTGGAGGTGCCGGTAAAGGCCTCGCCGATGCCTTCCTTCAGCGCCTCGACGCACCAGCGCTGCCACAGGAAACTATGCCGGCGGCGCGTTCCGAAATCTGAAATCTTCAGGTCGGGCAACTTCTGCAGCCGCTCGACCTTTTCCCACATCTTGGCCTTGGCGCGGGCATACAGCACGTCGAGCGCAAACGGTCCGTAGTTCTTCATCGCGGCGCGACCACGCAACTCGTTGATGATGGCCAGCGCCGGAATTTCCCACATCGTGGTTTCGAGCCACAGGCCCGGAAATTCCAGTACGAATTGCCCGTCGCGCTTCTCCAGCCGATAGTCGGGAAGATGGAAATCTTCAAGCCACTTGAGGAAGGCCGGCTCGAAGATCTGCTTGCTGCCGTAAAAGCTGTTGCCGGCCAGCCAGATCATTTCCTTCTTGGTAAAACGAAGTGTGCGGACATGATCGAGCTGCGCCCGCAGCTCGTCGATATCGATCTCGTCGGCCAACTTCACCGACTTGCTGCGATTGATCAGCGAGAACGTCGCATCGACCCTAGGATACAGCCCCCAGATCATCTGCAGCATCAGCAGCTTGTAAAAATCGGTATCGAGCAAGCTGCGCACGATCGGATCGAGCTTCCACGTGTGATTATAAACACGCCGCGCAATGTCGGTATAAGTCGCCATGAAAGTTCCCACTTCGCGGCAGAGGTTCTAGCGCGGCAAGCCCTTGCTGGAAAGCCGCCGATAGCAAAAGCCGTTCGGTGCAGCTAGTCGCCGAATTGAAACTGCTCGAACCGTCCCAAAGCTTCGTCCATGGCGATCTGCCCCTCCGCCCCAATATCCTCCAGCAACGTTTCCTTCTGCACCAGCAGCTTTCCCGCCTGCCGGTCGGTCTTGAGATCCATCGCCGCGACGATCCGATCGCCCATCAGCACCGGCAGGGCGAAATACCCGAGCTTTCGTTTCTCGGCGGGTAGGTAGGCCTCAAATAGGTGGTCGTAGCCAAAGAACAGCTTGAGCCGCTTGCGCTGGATCACCAGCGGATCGAACGGCGACAGGATATGCACCAGCGTCGGTGGTTCGCTGGCCGAGAGCTCCAGCGTCGCTGGCTCGACCCAGTGCAGCACTTTCTCGGCGCCTTCCACGGTGACCGGCACCAGCAGCTTGCGGCGCACGCGGCTGTCGATCAGCTCCTTCACAGCAGCCTTGCTTGGCGCATCGAGGTGGCAAATCGAATCAAGGCTCACAAGACCCTGGCTGCGCAACGCCCGGTCCAGCTTGTAGGCCACGATCTGCCGTTCCGTGGCAGGCTTCGGCAAAATCCCGAAATGCCGGGTGATCAGGTCATAGGTCTTGAGCATGCCTTGTCGCGCGCCAACAGTCACAACACCCTGGTAGAACATCATCTCCAGCACCCGCTTGCTCGGCTTGCGGCTGCCCCAGGGGTGGTTCTTGTCCACCAACTCGTCATCGCCGATATCGCGGATCGACAGCGGCCCCTCGGTCTTGAGACGCTTGAGCATCTTGCTGGCTTCTTCGGGTGTCACCGAACTAAACCAGCGTTCTGGCCTCAGCCGATGCTGCTTCATGGCCGGCAGGAAAAACGCCATGTCCGCCGTGGGCACATAGCTCAGTGCATGGGTCCAGTATTCAAACACCGACTTATCGGCCGATTGCACCTGCGTGAGATCGACCCGGCGATAGTTCGGAATGCGCGACCACAGGATGTGATGGTGACAGCGCTCGATGACATTGATGGTGTCGATCTGCACATAACCCAGATGGGCAATCGCCGCGCGCGTGGCCTCGGGTCCATCGCGGAACGGAGCGGCGCTATCGAGCTTCTGCGCCGCGATCCAAAGATGGCGGGCGCGGGTCTGGTTGATGACGAAAGGCGCTTTGGGCAAGGCAACGTCCAATTCTGGCTGGGCCAAACTTGAATGCTGTCCGGCCGCCGCGTCAATCCGTGGCAGTAGGGACAAAAGTGGGACGTCAACGCTAGCAGTCTGCTAACCGAATATCGCGTCATGACGAAGGATGGGAGAAATGGTGGAGCCTAGCGGGATCGAACCGCTGACCTCTTGCATGCCATGCAAGCGCTCTCCCAGCTGAGCTAAGGCCCCATTTCATTGGGTGTTCGAAGGGCAAAGCCGTCCGAAGCGAGGCGGAACCTAAGGGATGATTCCGGCTGGCGCAAGTGCCTAAATGACACTTTATAATTCGGCCGGCTGAGCGGGTCAGCCGGCCGAAAACTCAAGTCAAATCAACGGTCTTCGTCGCCGCCAACGTCAAAGCCGAGCTCGTCGTCCTCGTCTTCGTCTTCCTCAAGGAACACGTCGGCCTCATCTTCGCCGAGCTCTTCATCGACCTCGACATCGTCGGTCTCAGGGATTTCCTCATCCCCCGACTCTTCCGCATCGGCGTCTTCAAGGGAGACGATCTCAGGTGCTGCTGCATCCTCGACCTCTTCCTCGACTTCTTCTTCGTCGTCCTCGACGTCAGCCTTGCGTTCCTTGACCGGCGAAGGCTTACCAGCCAGCACCTGCTCGAAATAGGAGCGCGGATAGCTCTTGCCCGTATAGGGCGAGACAATCGGGTCGAGGTTCAGGTCGTAGAACTTCTTGCCCGTCTCGGGATCGGTACGTTTGGTGCCGCGTTCGGAACTGGCCATCGATGTCCCTCGTCGTAAGGATTGTGGGGGTCTTGGACCCCTGGTTCGGTCAGTCGGGTTATGGACAAACACTGGCCCTGTCAAACCAAAAACGTGGAGAGCTGCCTTCCTGTGGTGTCGGGTAGTGGTCTTGTCGCATTTCGCCGTGCTAAGCCGGGATCGCTCATGAACCAGACGATCGCCGAAAAACCAGTCTCTGCAACGCCCCTTGCCAGCCACGGCGCCAGCCCGCTGACCGGTAGCTTCCTGACGCCGGGCGACAAGGCAATCTCGCACCGCGTCCTGATTATCGCCGGGCTGGCAGTAGGCCGCACCACCATCGAGGGCCTGCTCGACGCCGAGGATGTCCAGTCCACCGCGGCCGCCTTGCGCCAGCTCGGCGTGCGTATCGATGCGGATGACCATGCCTGGTGGGTCCATGGCCTCGGCGTCGGCGGCCTGATGCCGCCGCAGGTTCGCCTTGACCTAGGCAATTCCGGCACCGGCCTTCGCCTGCTACTTGGTCTGCTGGCCCCCTACAATTTTGCCAGCCGGTTTACCGGTGGACCCACCTTGACGCGCCGGCCTCTGCGAGCCCTGCTCGACGCCTTGGCGCCGATTGGCGTGGTGGTCGAGGAAACCGTCGAACGTGGCCTGCCGCTGACCCGCCGCGGCCCGGTCTTGCCGCTGCCGTTTCACCATGTGATGGCTGCGCCTTCCGACCAGATCAAGTCGGCGCTTTTGCTGGCTGCGGTGCAGATTGCGGGGACCAGCACCATCGTCGAGCCGGTTGCCACCAGCGACCACACCGAAAAACTGCTTGCTGACTTTGGCGCAGCGATCACCGTCGCTCAGGACGAAGCTGGCGTTACTACGATCATGGTTACCGGCCTTGTCGAACTACGCCCGCGCCACCTTGTGGTGCCGGGTGATCCGTCTTCGGCGGGCTATGCGGTGGTGGCCGCACTGATCGTGCCCGGCTCGGACCTCGTCGTCGAAAACGTCCTGGTCAATCCCGCCCGAACTGGGCTGATCGACACGCTGCTCGAGATGGGCGGCGATATTCAGTTTATCAATCAGCGCATGGTCGGTGGCGAGCATGTCGCAGACTTGCGGGTGCGTTCGTCCCGCCTGAAGGGGCTGCATATCGATGCCGAGCATGCTGCGACTATGCTGGATGACATTCCCGTTCTGGCCATGGCCGCAGCCTTCGCGCAGGGCGAAACCGTGATCGAGGGCTTGGCCGAGTTACGCCTGCAGGAATGCGATCGCCTCGCGGCCACGGCTGTGGGTTTGGCCGCCAATAAGGTCACCGTGACCGAAGGTGAAACCAGTCTCACCATCGTGGGAGACGGCAAGGTCGATGGCGGCGGCAAGGTGACCAGCCGCTCCGATCACCGTATTGCCATGAGCTTTTTGGTCCTCGGCCTCGCCAGCAAGCATCGCGTGACGGTCGACGATATCAGCCCCATTGCAGCAAGCTTCCCCGGCTTCGTCGATGCCATGACCGCAATCGGCGGTCGCTTCGAGACGGTAAAGGCAAAACGAACATGATCATCGCCGTTGATGGCCCTGCCGCCTCGGGCAAGGGCACCCTCGCCTCCGGCCTGGCCAAACATTACAGCCTGCCCTATCTCGATACCGGCCTGCTGTATCGCGCCGTAGGCCGTGCCGTCGAAGCCTACGAGACATCCGATGATTTCGAGCAGCGCGCCATCGCCGCAGCGCTGACGTTGGACGAAGCCGATATCGAGCCGGAATTCCTGCAGTCCTCGAAAATTGGTTCATTGGCCAGCAAGGTCGCGGTAATTGGCGCAGTGCGCTCGGCGCTGTTCGAGTATCAGCGAGATTTTGCCACTCAAGATGGTGGAGCGGTGCTGGATGGACGCGATATCGGCACGACGATTGCGCCTGAAGCCGACGTAAAACTGTTCATCCAGGCCGATAGCAAGTCGCGCATGGAGCGTCGGGCCCGCCAGTTCGAGGCCCGCGGCCAGGTGGTTGACCGTTACGCCCTCTATCACCAGATCGAAGAGCGTGATGCGCGCGACATGCTCAATCCCAGTGGCGGTTTCTACAAAGCGGAAGACGCACACTTGCTCGATACGACGCTTCTCGATATAGAGGCCGCACTCCGCGCAGCCATCGCGATTGTCGATGGGACCATGGCGTCCAGGGCAGGGTCGTAAGACCTTAATCCAACCCTGGGTGTCTCGGCCCCCGCAGTCATCCAGCATGGCCCGCAGACTTATACCAAAAATCACCGTCTCGATCGGGCACTCGCGCGCCGGCATTTCTTCGGAAATGGCGGGAATCCGGTCTTCAACCCCCAGCCACCGGCGCAACGGAGAAGATATTTGGCACAGCAAACTGTGACGAAAGAAGATTTTGAATCGCTGTTGATGGACTCGTTTGTCGATAACGAGCCGCTAGAAGGCGCTGTCGTAAAGGGCACCGTCGTTGCGATCGAAAAGGATCTCGCGATCATCGACGTCGGTCTCAAGACCGAAGGCCGTATCGCGCTGAAGGAATTCGGCCAGGCAGGCCGTGACGGCACCATCAAGGTCGGCTCGATTGTCGAGGTCTATGTCGACCGCGTCGAAAACGCTGCCGGTGAAGCCGTTCTGTCGCGTGAGAAGGCCCGTCGTGAAGAGAGCTGGGTCAAGCTCGAAGTCATGTACAACAACAATGAGCGCGTTGAAGGCACCATCTTCAACCAGGTCAAGGGTGGTTTCACCGTCGATCTCGAAGGCGCCATTGCATTCCTGCCGCGTTCGCAGGTCGATATCCGCCCAATCCGCGATATCGCTCCCCTGATGAACGTGCTGCAGCCGTTCCAGATTCTGAAGATGGACAAGCGTCGCGGCAATATCGTCGTGTCGCGTCGTGCTATCCTCGAAGAGTCGCGTGCTGAACAGCGTTCGGAAATCGTCCAGCAGCTCGAAGAGGGCCAGGTTGTCGACGGCGTTGTCAAGAACATCACCGATTACGGTGCGTTCGTTGATCTCGGGGGCATTGACGGCCTGCTGCACGTCACCGATATCGCTTGGCGTCGTGTCAACCACCCGACCGAAGTGCTCACCATCGGTC
>JAQGKG010000439.1 GCA_028290245.1 Devosia sp.
AAACCGGTAGGTGCATGGCACCGTTGATCAACACAGAGTATTGCCTGCTCAAACTGGTAAACGTGCGTTAACCCCTTGCCTCTTATTGGTCACGCTGACGTGCCAGTAGGATAGTCATGCCAAACTCAGGCGAACTCGTTCAGTGGAATAACAAGGGCGGCTACGGCTTCGTGCGCGACGAAACCGGGCGGGATTTCTATGTCCATATTTCCAGTCTGGCCGATGGCGGCCGTCCCAAGCTGGGCGACAAGGTTTCCTTCGAAATCGGCAAGGGCCGCAATGGTCGGCCGGCAGCCGTCAAGGTTGCCATCACCGAGACGACGCTGGCCCCAGTGCAAACCCTGCGTGAGGCAATGCGCCCCTCCCGCTCGGTGTCTCGCTACAAGCTGGGCCTGCGCACCGCCGCGGCAACCCTGATGACTCTGCTGATTTTGTTCGCCATCGGCACAGAACGGGCGCCGGTGTGGATTGGCCTGCTCTATGGGGCCATGGGCGCCGCTTCGGCCCTGCTCTACCGCTTCGACAAGCTCTACGCCATCAATGGCGAATATCGCGTCAGCGAAAACAACCTGCACTATGTCGACCTGTGCTTCGGCATTATTGGCGGCTTGGCCGCGCAGGAAGTCTATCGTCACAAGACGGTAAAACCCGGCTTCGTCACCGTCACCTGGGCCATCACCCTCGTCCACACACTAGGTCTGGCTGCCTTGGCCTTCGGCCTGTTGCACGACGCACTTGCCGGGATACTGGGCTAAAGCCGTCCGCTGATTCACGTGAACAGTTGGCCTGAGCGACCTACGGCTCGACTCGCCGATCATGTTCCCAGCTATCGCGCCATTCGCGCTCCAGCACAGCCCGCCGCTTGCCATAACGCTCCTCCGTCACCGCAAGCGCCGCAATTCGATCGGTGCGAAAATGCCGAAACGCCGTTCGCAGGCAGCACCAGGCGGCAATGGTCTGCTTGCCCTCGTAATAGGCCAGTTGCACTGGCCAGATGGTGCGCTCGCTCGGCCTGCCCGCCTCGTCCTGATAGGAAATCGTCACGGCCTTTTCGGTGCGCATGGCAAGCCGCACCTGCCCCAGCACCGGCATTGGTGGCCGGCTGCCTTTGCTCCACATCGCCACTGGCCATAGCCCGGTATCATTGATGCGGTCGCGCAAATCCTCGGGCGACGCCGTGGCGATCTTGGCCAGCGCATTCTTCGCGGCATGGCCCAGCCCATCATCGGGCTGCGCGCTAACCCAGCGGGCGCCGAGCACCAGCGCTTCAAGTTCCTCAGGGGTAAACATCAGTGGCGGCAGAAAAAATCCGGGCTTCAGCATATAGCCGACCCCCGCCGCGCCATCGATTGGCGCGCCAAGGCCAATAAGCGTCTGCACGTCGCGATACAGCGTACGGACGGAAACGCCCTGTTCCTCGGCGAGAACCGCCGCCGTAACCGGTCGACGGTGCCGCCGCAGCGCATCCATGACCGCAAAAAGACGCTCGGTCTTGTCCATCCTTGGCTCTCCTCGGACCAGTCTGGGGGCCAGCAGACGACGATACCAATGCTTTGCATGGCTGTCTCTCCATGTTCGTTGGAGAGACAGTGCCGCAAAGCCCTGACAGGGCGCGTCAGCAGGCCGAGTGCAGCCTAGGCGATCTCAAACTCGCACCAATGGCTGTACGGCCGCTCTGGTGAATAGATGATATTCGGAAAATGCGGATTGTGCACCGCGCCGGCAAAGGCCTGGTCTTCGAGGCAAAAACCGGCGTGCTTCTTATAGGTCTTGCCATCGAGGCCGGGCACGGCAACGTCGGTCCAGACCCCGTTATAAACCTGCACACCTGGCCGATCGCTCCACAGCTTGAGCGTCAAATCCTTCGTCGGCGAGATCACCGTAGCGATCGGCTCATTGATGCTGCGACCGGTGTCGAGCGCCAGACCCATATCGTATTCGACCGGCGCCCCGTTTTCGTCCCGCATGGTGCGCGGCGTCCGTAGGTCATAAATCGTGCCGCGCGACGGCAGGATGGCGCCGGTCGGCGCGAGATCGTCAGCCAACCCGGTGTAGGCCGAGGAATTGACCTGAATGGTATGATCCAGCACGTCGTCGGTCGTGCCGAGATTGAAATATTGATGCTGCACCAGGCTGATCGGCGTTGCCTGATCGGTCGTCGCGGCAAGTTCCAGCCGCAGGCGATTGCCCTTGAGCGTATAGGTCGCCGAAAAATTCACATTGCCGGGGTAGCCCATGGCGCCGTCGGGCGAGAAATGGGTGAAGCGGACACTGTCATTGCCTTCGTCGACCTGACCGTCCCAGACTTGGCGGCCAAGGCCTTCCTTGCCGCCATGCAGTTGCAAGTCGCCCTCATTGGCAGGGAGCTTGTAGGTCTTGCCGTTGAGGTCGAACGACGCGCCCTTGATGCGGTTGGCGACGCGGCCAGCCAGCGAGCCGAAATGCGGGCTGTGCTCGGCATAGGCGTCCATGTTGTCGAAACCGAGCACCACCGAGCGCTCGCCACCGGCCACCGGCACGCGCCAGTCGCGCACGGCCACGCCATAGCCGATGATGTCGACGCTGACGCCGGTGACGCTGGTCAGGCGGAATTGATCCACCCGCTTGCCCTTGAATTCACCGAATGTCGAAATCGCAATGGCCATGTGTGCCTCCCGTTAGAGCGTTTTCAGCAAAAGTGGACACCACTTTTGCGGTTCGAAAGCGCGACCATGCATATGCCTTGGCGCGTCACCTGTAGCCTGCTTTTTCGCCGCGCTGCAACGCTGCACTTGACCTTTTGTCGCAGCCTGCCAAAGGTCGGGGTGAAGCTTGCAGGGACAGCACGTGAACGAGATCGGGTTGAGACGCCGTGCGACGGTGCATGATGTGGCGCGCGCGGCGGGCGTGTCGCTGGCCACGGTTGATCGTGTGCTCAATGGCCGCCCCGGCGTGCGCGCTGCCACCGTTCAAAAGGTCGAGGCGGCCATTGCCGCCATCGGTTTCCAACGCGATCTGGGTGCTTCGCTCTTGGCGCGTTCCCGCGACCTCAGGCTGACCTTCATTATCCCGGACGGCTCGAACGAATTCATGGCCAGCCTTGCCGATGCGGTAGCCCGCCGCGCCGGCCCCGCCCTGAGCGACCGTGTGCATATCGAAACGCTGCGCATTCGCGCCCTCGATGCCGATGCGCTGGCCCAAAGCCTCGATGGGCTGGATTCGCGTCACTGCGATTGCGCCATCATCGTTGCCAGCGAGGAGCCCTCGGTTCAGGCCGCCGTAGATGCCGCCAGTAAGCGCGGCGTCGTGGTGATGACGCTGGTGTCGGACCTGCCCGGAACGCAGCGGCGCCATTTCATCGGCATCGACAATGTTGCGGCCGGCCGCACTGCGGCCTCACTGATGGGCCGCTTCCTGCCACAAGGCGGCAAGGTCGCGGTCATCGCCGGCTCGCTACACCTGCGCGATCATTCCGACCGGCTAGCCGGATTCAAGGCAGGCCTCGCGGCAGAATTTCCCTCGCTCGAACTCATCGGCCCGGTCGAAGGCCATGACGAGCGCAGCGAGACTCAAGCCATCATCGACGGGCTATTGGCGCAGCATCCAGACCTCGCCGGGCTATATAATCTCGGCGCCGGCAATGGCGGTCTGGTCTCCGCCATCGAAGCGTTCAGCCGTTCCGGTGCCATCCGCGTCATCGCCCACGAACTGACCGAACCGACCCGGCGTGGCCTAAAATCGGGTGCCATCGACATCGTGCTCGACCAGAACCCGGATGGGGAAATTCGCGAGGCAATCGCTGCAGCCCGCATGCTGGCTTTGGGCGGCAATAGCACAGCAATTACCGACCCCATTGAAATCGGGATTTTCCTGCGCGACAATCTGAGGTAAGAAGTCGGCAATCATCAAACCGGCGTGGCCCAAAAAATG
>JAQGKG010000486.1 GCA_028290245.1 Devosia sp.
CCGACGCTGTCGAGAATGCAGAGAATGGCGCGGGGCATGCTGTGATCCTCAAGCGGTGGGGGCAACGTGGTCGGCGATCAGGGGAAATGTTGGTGCGCTGTCGCCCTGCCGATAGGCGGATTTGAGGCGGGCTTCGGCATCAGCGGCCGAGGCCTCGTCGCGGGCGTGGATGCGGGCGATGGGGGTGTTCGCGTCCACGCGGGCGCCGAGACCGAGTAGGCGGTCAAAGCCGACGGTGTGGTCGATGCTGTCGGTTGGCGTGGCGCGGCCACCGCCGAGCGCCACCACGGCCATGCCGACGCCGCGGGTGTCGATTGCGGCGATGATGCCGTGCCCTGAGGCGAAGATATCGCGGACGATCGGGGCCGGAGCCAGATGGCGGTGCATGTTTTCGACAAAGTCGGATGGTCCGCCGAGAGCGGCGACCATGATAGCAAAGCGTTCGGTGGCGCGGCCGCTGTCGAGTGCGTCTTCGACCAGCTTGCGGGCCTCGGCGACGCTTGAGGCAATGCCGGTCATGGCGGCGACTTCGGCGCAGAGCGCCAGGGTGACTTCCTTGAGGCGGGCGTCCTGGTGCTTGCCGGTGAGGAAATCGACGGCGTTACGGACTTCGAGGCCATTGCCGGTAGCAGAAGCCAGCGGCTCGTTCATGTCGGTGATCAGCGCTGCGGTCTTGAGACCGGCGCCATTGGCGACTTCGACAAGGCTCTGCGCCAGTGCGCGGGACTTCTCAAGCGTCGGCATGAAGGCGCCGGAGCCGGTCTTGACGTCGAGGATCAGAGCGCCGAGGCCGGCTGCGAGTTTTTTGCTCAGGATCGAGGCGGTTATCAACGAGATGGACTCGACGGTGCCGGTGACGTCGCGAATGGCGTAGAGCGTCTTGTCGGCGGGAGCGAGGTCGGCGGTCTGGCCGATGATGGCGCAGCCGGCTTGGCGCACGACTTTGCGGAACAGGGCGTTGTCGGGACTTGTGGTGTAGCCGGGAATGGCGTCGAACTTGTCGAGCGTGCCGCCGGTGTGGCCGAGGCCGCGGCCGGAGATCATTGGGACATAGATGCCGATGGCGGCAAGGATGGGCGCCAGCATCAGGCTGACATTGTCGCCGACTCCGCCGGTGGAATGCTTGTCGGCAACTGGTCCATCAAGGTCGGACCAATCGAGCACCGTGCCGCTGTCGCGCATGGCGACGGTGAGCGCCACGCGCTCGGGCATGGTCATGTCCTGGAAGTAGACCGCCATGGCGAAGGCGGCCGCTTGGGCATGGGAGACGGTGCCACCTGCGAAACCTGCGATGAAGGCGGCGATGTCCTCAGATGACAGGGTTTCGCCGTTTCGCTTTTTGATGATGACTTCTTGGGGCAGAAAGACCATTGAGTTGCTGCCTTATTGGGCGCTACGCCCCGTAGGGGATCCAGACATTTTTGACCTGGGTCGCCTTTGCCAAGAAATAATCCCCTTCAAAGCGGCGATCGGACAGGTCGTAGTAGAGGCCGCGGCTGGTCCAGGTTTGCTTGAGATTGGACACCGAGGCTTTTTCGACCATGGTCGAGGCTTCGGCGGAGCCGGCGAACCATAGGCCATCGACGCCGTCGTGTTCGGCTAGAGTCTTGGCTAGCGTGACGCTGTCGCCGGTGACGATGTTGATGACGCCGCTGGGCACATCCGAGGTTTCGATGACCTGGTAGAGGTCGGTCAGCGACAGCGGCGATTGGCTGGATGGCACCAGAACGACCGTGTTGCCCATGGCCAGTGCCGGGGCGATGAGGGCGATGGAGCCGAGCAAGGGACGGCTTGGTGGGGCGACGATGCCCATGACGCCGAGGGGCTCGACCATGGCGGCGGCGACCGCGCGTAACGGTGGATTGTGGACGGCACCGTCGTATTTGTCGGCCCAGCCAGCGAAGGCGAACAGGCGTTCGACGGAGAGTGCGACCTCCTCGGTCCCGTCCTCACCGGTTTGCGCCAGAATCCGGGCGGCGAATTCATCGCGACGATAGTCGAGGTTTTCGGCGAGGAAGTAGAGGATCTGGGCGCGGGAATGGGCTGATGTCGTGGACCAGCTTAGTGCGCCTCGTGCGGCTTCGACAGCGTTGCGGATGTCCTTGCGGTTGCCTTCGCCGACTTCGCCGATCAGCTTGCCGGATGGCTCGAGTACGGCGCGGGTATAGGCACTGTCGGGGCGGGTCTGCTTGCCGCCGATGTACATTTTGGCGGTCTGGTCGACATGAGTCGCGTCGAGGGGGTTTACCCGACCTCGTGGTTCGTCATTCGACGAAAGCTCACGAGGCTCACCATGAGGCCTCACCGCAGCCGGCTTGAGGTCCTTTTCCCATTTCGGCTTGAGGTAGGCGCCCATGCCTTCGCGGCCACCTTCGCGGCCGAAGCCGGATTCCTTGTATCCACCGAAGCCGACGGCGGCATCGAAGTTGTTGGTGCCGTTGATCCAGACCACGCCGGCCTTGAGCTTGGGGGCAATGTCGAGGGCGAGGTTGATGTTCTCGCTCCAGATGGTGGCGGCGAGGCCGTATTTGGTATTGTTGGCCAGCGCCACCGCCTCTTCGGGAGTGCGGAAGCTCATGGCGACCAGGACCGGCCCGAAAATCTCTTCGGCTACCAGTGTGTTAGCGGGCGAGACATTGGTGACGAGCGCCGGCTTGATGAAGCAACCAGAGCCGGGCAAGGCCATGCCGTCGGGTTCATAGACCGCGGCGCCTTCGGCGATGCCGCGCGCCATCAGCTCGTTGATGCGGGCGACCTGGACGGGAGCGACCATTGCGCCGATGTCGATGCTCTTGTCCATGGGGTCGCCAAGGCGCAGCGAATTCATGCGCAGCTTGAGCTTTTTGATGAACCGCTCTTCGATGCTTTCCTGGACGAGGAGGCGCGAGCCAGCGCAGCAGACCTGGCCCTGGTTAAACCAGATGGCGTCGACGAGGCCTTCGATGGCGCTGTCAATATCGGCGTCTTCGAAGACGACGTAGGGCGATTTTCCGCCGAGTTCGAGGCTGAGGCCCTTGCCGGTTCCGGCGGTGGCGGCACGGATGAGCTTGCCGACTTCGGTGGAGCCGGTAAAGGCGATCTTGTCGATATCCTGATGATTGACAATGGCTTGGCCGGTGTCGCCTTCGCCGGTAACGATGTTGACGACGCCCTTGGGGAGGCCGACACGGTCGCAGATTTCAGCGAACAGCAGTGCCGTCAAAGAGGTAAATTCGGCGGGTTTCAAGACCACAGTGTTGCCGGCGGCGAGAGCCGGAGCGATCTTCCAGGCCAGCATCAGCAGCGGGAAATTCCACGGGATGATTTGGCCGCAGACTCCATACGGGACGGCGTCGGGGAATTCGCGGCTGAGGTGCTGGGCCCAGCCGGCGTGGTGGTAGAAATGGCGGGCGACCAGGGGGATGTCGATGTCGCGGCTTTCGCGGATCGGCTTGCCGTTGTCGAGGGTTTCAAGGACGGCGAAGAGGCGTGCGTGTTTCTGCACGGCGCGAGCGATGGCGTAGAGATATTTTCCGCGCTCATAGCCACTTAGCGCGCTCCACAGCGGGAATGCAGCACGGGCGGCTTTGACTGCGGCGTCGACATCGGCGGGTGTGCCGTCGGTGATGTCAGCCAGGCTTTGGCCATTGGCGGGATTGTCAGACGAGAAGGTTTTGCCCGCGGAGGTCCATTCGCCGTCGATGAAATGGCCGAACTTTCGGTCGTGGCTGTCGAGCCAGGCCATGGCCTGTTCGGGGCCTTCGGGGGCCGGGCCGTAGTCGAGCGACTGGAAGATTTGTGCGATCTTGTTCATGTCAAACCATGGGCTGGCGGTAATCGGCGGCGTAGTGGCCGGTGAGGCCGTGCTCTAGCTGACGCTCGATATCGGTTAACAGACTGCTAGCACCGAAGCGGAACAAGTGCGGTTGCAGCCAGCGCGTTCCAAGCTCTTCCTTGAGCAATGCCATGTACTTAAGGGCGTCACCGGCAGTCGCAATGCCGCCAGCCGGTTTGTAGCCAATTTCGATTCCGGTTTCCTCGTGGAACCAGCGGATCATGCGGATCATGGTCAGCGAGGTGACGAGGTCGGCGTTGACCTTTTCCTTGCCGGTGGAGGTCTTGATAAAATTGGCGCCGGCCATCATGCAGACAAGGCTCGCCTTGGCGATATTGGTCTGGGTGGCGAGTTCGCCAGTGCCCAGAATGGTCTTCATGTGCGCTTCGCCGCAGGCCTTGCGGAAGGCGCGCACCTGATCGTAGAGCGCCTGCCAGTCGCCGCGCAAAACCATACCGCGTTCGATGACGATGTCGATTTCCCTAGCCCCATCGGCCACGGACATTTCGATCTCCTTGAGCTTGGTCTCGAGCGGGGCGAGGCCATGCGGGAAGGCGGTGGAGACGGCGGCGACCGGAATGCCGGTGCCTTCGAGGGCGTTCACCGCCGTTTTGACGAAGCGATGATAAACGCAGACGGCGCCGGGGAGGATAGAAAGATCTGGGATATCGAGTTTTTCGAGGATGTCGCTGCGCAGGGGGTGGCGGGCCTTGGCGCAGAGGCGCTCGACGCGGCCGTCGGTGTCGTCGGCATTGAGCGTGGTCAGGTCGATCAGCGTGATGGCCTTGAGCAGCCAGGCGAGTTGATATTCTTTTTTGACGGTGCGGCGGGCGCCGATGGTGCCGGCACGGCGCTCCAGTGCAGAGCGGTTCATGCGGACCTGGCCGACCCAGTCCAGATCGAGCGGGAAGCCGGGATTGCGCTTATGCGGTGTTTCGGCGTGCGAGTTGTCTACAACGCGTAGGCTCATAGTTCCTCCACTAGCGCGGGTATCAGCTTTTTCAGCTTTTCCGCGCCCTGCACGGCCATGGTCTTGGTGTGCTCATGGCTGATATTTTCGTTCGACAGGCCAGCGCCCATATTGGTGATGGACGAGCAGGCCCAGACTTTCATGCCGAGGAAACGCCCGAGAATGACTTCGGGTGCCGTCGACATGCCGACAGCATTGGCGCCGAGGCGGATGGCCATCTGGATTTCGGCCACGGTTTCAAAGCTCGGGCCGGAATACCAGAGGTAGATGCCTTCGCCGAGGCGGATATCCATGCGCTCGGCCAACCCTTGCGCCTTGGCGCGCAGGTCAGGGGCATAGCAGTTGACCATGTTCACAAAGCGGCGGTCGGTGGGTTCGCCGATCAGCGGGTTCATGCCGGCGTAGTTGATGTGGTCAGCCAGCATCATCAGGTCGCCGGGGCGGAAGCGCTCGTCTAGCGA
>JAQGKG010000490.1 GCA_028290245.1 Devosia sp.
TGAGCTTTGACTCGGTCAAGCAGCGGCTTGATCGCGAGCAATCGCTGAGCTTCCTCGAATTCAACTACATGATCCTGCAGGCCTATGACTTCGTCGAGCTGAACCGGCGCTACGGCGTACGGCTGCAGATGGGCGGCTCGGATCAGTGGGGCAATATCGTCAACGGCATCGACCTGGGCCATCGTCTCGGCACGCCGCAGCTCTACGCGCTGACCTCGCCGCTGCTGACCACGTCGTCGGGCGTGAAGATGGGCAAATCACTCAATGGCGCCATCTGGCTCAACGCCGACATGCTGTCGGCCTATGACTTCTGGCAGTACTGGCGCAACACCGAGGACGCCGACGTCGAGCGCTTCCTCAAGCTCTACACCACGCTGCCGCTGGACGAAATCTCCCGCCTGACCTCGGGCGACATCAACGAAGCCAAGAAGCGGCTTGCAACCGAAGTCACCGCCATGATCCGCGGCCGTGCTGCGGCCGAGGAGGCCGCCGAAACGGCACGAGCCACATTCGAGACGGGCGCAATCGACTTGTCGCTGCCGACCGCAACGGTGACACATGCCGAGCTGGCCAATGGCCTCGGCATTCTCGCGGCGCTGGTGACTGCCGGCTTGGCCGGCTCAAACGGCGAAGCCCGCCGCCATATTCAGTCAGGCGCCGTACGGGTCAACGACGCTGTGATCGAAGACGACAAACTCAGCATCGGCGACAACGCCCTGCTCCCTGAAGGCGTCATCAAGCTGTCCGTCGGCAAAAAGCGCCACGCGCTGATTAAGCCGGTTTAGTCGGCATCACTATCAATTCTAAAGGCGCGATCTTCGGATTGCGTCTTTTTTATTCCACCGGGGGCTGAGCCTTGGCCCTGAACTCGAACAGCTCGCGGAAGGCGCCCGGGACCAAAGCCGACAGCGGGTTGATGCGGAACGCTGGTTTGTCGAGCGGTCCGTGCACGGCGAAGGTGACGCCGAGCAGCCCCTCGCCTTCGCGTCCGCCGAGCCGTGGGCCAAGGATGGGGATTTGCTGGAACGCATTATTGAGGCCGAACAGCGGCACGTAGGTTCCCGTGAGGTCATACTGGCGCTGGTCGGTGTAAATATAGCCGCGCATGGTGCCGCCGACCGTATCGCCGGTCAGCATCGCGTTGGTGACTTCAACACGATCCGAGCGACGCTGGAACTCGACCTGCGCGACGTCGAAGTCGAGCCGGTTCTGCCGAGCGATCGCGGTGCGCGAATCCGAATGATTGCCCAGCACCTCGGCCACATTGGCTTCATCGACAATGGCAAAATCGCGCATCACCAACTGTCCGCCTTCGGCATCGAGATCGCTGTCGGTGGTCAGCACCAGATTGCCTGAGCCGCCGGCCAGCTGGGAATAAACCCCTAGCAGGCGCAGGATGGTCCCGGCATCATTGAAGGCTACCGAAAGCGTGCGGCCGCGCGGGGCCGGATTGGTAGTAACCGAGATGCTATTTCCGTCGCTGAACTGCGCCGTCAGAGCAGCGCGGCGCATGTCGCCGCCGCGCATCAACAGGTCGAGATCGACGTTGAACGCGGTGGTGGCGTAATAGCCTAGCGCCCTGTCGAGCTTCACCTTCAGCGATATGCTCTGGTCGAACTGCGTCGACTGTACGCCACCTGCGCCTTCGCCCAGCCCGAAAAACTGCCGCAGCATGGGTTTGAGATCGAGCTGGCTGCCGCTGATCGCCACGGCATAGCCGCCATCGATAGGTGCCACCTCAAGCTGCGCACTATCGTCCTCACTCAGGCCAAACTGGCTGAAGCTTGCCGCCTGCAGCCCTTTGGCTTTGTCATAGGTTATATCCCCCTTGGCCCGTACGGTGCCGAACGACAGGTCGATGTCATTGAGCTGGGTGATGTCTTCGCCCGGTGTGACCGTTGCGCTCAACGTGCCAGGGGTGCCAACAGCCTTGCTGATGCCAATATCTTTGACGGTGAGGGCGGCGTCCTTGAGGTCGACTGCCATTTGCAGGGCACCATCAGCCAGGGGCTGCGCCACAAAGCGTACGCGGCCCGACAAAAACTCTGAAACGTCGAACCCCATCTTGGCGAGGTCGGCGACTTCGACGTCGGACGATAGCCTGAAACTCGGACTGGTGCTCGGCGTGCCGGCAATCTCGATGTCTGCCGGCATGCCGTCGATTTCGGCAGTGCCGCCGAGCTGATATCCATCCTGGTTGGCGCTGAAGGCCAGTTGGCCATTGCTGATCTGGCGTTCCTCGATCGGCTGGGAGCTGGCGAAATCCGATACCGTGCCATTGACGACATAGTCGAAATCAATGGCACGGCCAGCGGCCTCATCTGCAGGCGTAATGGTGGCAACGAGACCGATATCGACCGACCCGGTGACCGCAGCGAGATCAATGGGCAGCTTGGCATCGTCGACCACGTCTATGTGCTGATCTCTGGCCAAGGCCAACAAGGCTGGGATCGGGGAGGCGATGTCGCCAGAGACTTCGATGATACCGATGGCTGGGTCGGAGTTGTCCATCACCAGCGCTGGATTGGTCACCCGAATTTCGCCGCCCGCTGTCATCAACCTGCCGCCACCCGCCGAAATCGTGAGGTCTGCATCGTCCAGTTGCAGCCGGGTTTCGCCATCTATGGCAATAGCAGCCATTTCCGCGGTTGGTGTAACCGCGACGCCGATGCCGGTCATATCAATCTGCATGCTGCCGTCGGGGAGTGGCTTATCCTCACCCGCGACACCCATCGAGCCGACCGGGAAATGGAAAGCGAGGCGCGCACTGGTTACCATGCCCTCGGTTACATTGCGCACGAACCAGTTGCGGCTGTCGCGGCCCAGCACATAGGGCCATAGACGCTTGAGATCGTCGGCACTGACGCCCTGCCCGATCATAGCCATGTCGACGCCAAGGCCCGCCTGCAGCATGTCGACGCGGCCGCTGGCCTCAACCGAACCCTCACCCTTGCGGGCAATCAACCGGTCGATGCCGAGCGCTCCATAAAGCGGCGCCGACCAACCCGAGAATTCAACGCTATCCAGCGGTTCAACTGGCGCTTCCATGTCGTCCGGCTGCAGCGCCACATCGCGTGCCTTGAGCGACAGGCCGATGGTCGGTCCGAAGTGCGGATCAAGACCCATGGCGAAGACGCCGGACAAGTAGGCTTTGCTCTGGCCGATCTGAAGCGCCGATTCTTGAAGGATGAACTGGCCCCGTTCCGGCTCCCAATTAATATCCATGATCGAGGTGGCAATCGGGAAGTAGTCCGTGCCGATACGCAGTTCGGTGCCGGTCAGGTCGACCTTGAAATGTCCATCGACCAGCTTGCCACCAGCTGGCTGGAAGTTGACGTCGATCGATAGTGCGCCTGCGCCCCGCATCGCGGCCATGCCGGTGGAGCTGTCTATGAACGGCATTAGGGCCGCAAAATCGATATTTGAAACGTCTGCCTCAAGCCGCGAATTACCCGCATCGTCCACGGTTCGCGACAACCCACCCGTCATTGTGCGACCACCCAAGCTGGCCGAAAAAAGGCCATTGGTGTGCAGGCGATCAGGCGTTGGACCGATTTCGAGGTTGATCGCCTCGAAGCGCCGAAACAGCCCATAGACGGCGTCGATCATGTCCAAGGTGCCGTCACGGACCACCAGCTTGGAGAACCGCCCCTGCGCAGCTTGCTCAACAATGTCGGCTATGCCCTGCTCGCTGGCTTCGAGATTGTAGATCAGCCAGTCATTGTCGGATCGGAGCACCACCGGTTGCTCGCTGCCGCTGTTGTCCACGCCATTCGACGAGATGGCGATGGCTGGAAAGGCATCGTCCCCCTCCTGCACCCGCACAATCGGCACACCGCCCTGCCGGTCTTCCTCCAGCGCGAAACTGGAAATGCGCGGTCCGGAAAGATCCTGCACCATCTGAACGCGCGGACGCACAATGGTGATGGTGGCGCCCGGCTGGCCGACCAACGCCCGCACCGGCGAAAAGCCGATCTCCAGCGCCTCCATGCTGACCGTGGAGCCCGCCTTGCTGTCGGTCAGCGTGACCGGCGTAAACTGGATGACGGGCCAGACCCGATTTTCCAGCGCCAGGTTCATCTCACCCAGCGATAACCTGCTGGTGGCCGGCAAGGCCGCCTGGATCAACGAGCGCACCGCCTCGCCGCCAAAGGGCAGCCGAACCGGCGTAAACAGCAAGACGATGTAAAGGAGCAGCAGCAACACACAAGGAATGCCAAGCGCCCACACGGCGAGCTTGGCCGCATGGCGCATAGGGTGCCGCTTGCGCTGTGCAGGCGCTACAATTGGACTATCTCCTGGAGGGGTTGTTGCGCTCAATTGCTACCAGGTCGAGGCTTGGCCATGAACTGCTGGCCCCTCAAGAATCAACCGCAGAAGGCGGTCACTTGCCCAATGATACCGGCTGCAATATGGCACCGACACCCATGAGAGCCTGAGACTAGCAGGCAAGGAGTAAACATCCTGATGCCGGATTTAACCGAAGGTATTGCAGCGCCTGACTTCACCCTGCCCCTCGATGACGGCAGCACCTTCCAGCTCTCCGCCGAGCGCAGCCATCCCGTGGTGCTGTACTTCTATCCGCAGGACGATACGACCGGCTGCAGGAACGAGAACATCGAGTTCTCGGAACTTGCTAGTGCGTTTGCCGCACTCGGTGCGCGGCTTGTCGGCATTTCGCCGGATAGCCTCGACAGCCACAGTAAAGTCCGCAAGAAATACAACCTGCAGGTGCCGCTTGCTGCAGACCCAGATCACCTTGCCATCGAGCCGTTCGGCCTGTGGAAGCTGAAAAAGCTCTATGGCCGCGAATTCATGGGCCTGATCCGCACTTCGTTCATCATCGGAGCCGACGGCCGAGTCGCCCGGATCATCCGCGCTACTCGCGTTCTCGGCCATGCACAAAACGTGCTCGAAGCGCTGGAAGCGCAACTCGCCATAACCCCGCCCAAATAGCCTTTATTAACCACGCCCGGTCATACTTCGCTCAGCATAATTCTTGCCGTCGCGGAGTTCGTAGCGTGCGTAACCAGGCCAATTTCAGGCGCTCCGACGGTCAGCAGGCTTCAGCCCAGAATCGCCCGGGCATTCATCCTGCCCTGTTCTACGGCATGTTTGCGGTTCTTCTTGCGGGCAACGCGCTCGTCGGCACGGCTTTCTTGCTCGCGCCGGATATCAGCAAATTGCTCAGCGGCCAGAACGAGCAGGTCATCGCGGCCTACGAAGACAGAATCGCCCAGTTGCGCGTCGAGGTCGATCGCTTGCATTCGCGCAGCTATGCCCAGGCCGGCGACATGAACCTGCAACTGCAGGAATTAGCGCAGCAGCAGGAAGTGCTGCAGGAACAGCATCAACTGGTGCGCGTGCTGGTCGACAAGGCTGGCGAGCTCGGCATCGAAGCCGCCGCTCCTGCCACCGGCGACATTGCCGACCTGACGCCACTCACCCCCACCGGCAACCCGGACGTCGATGCGACTGCCGCCGCCGTGGCACAGATGATGGGCGAAACCCAGTTTGCTATGACCTCCATCGCCGACACCGCAACGCGACGGACCGACGATATCGTCACCGAACTGGATGGCCTTGGCATCCGGATTGACCTGCCAGAAACGCTCGATGGAGTTGGTGGGCCACTGCTCCCAGCCGAGGATGGCGAAGAGGCAACGCCGATGATCGACGATGCTAATGCCGTCATGGCTGCCCTGCTGCGCTACAAGGTAGCGCGCGAAAGCATCGACAGCGCGCCGATCCACATGCCGATATCAGGCAATTTCCGCCAGAGTTCCGGCTTCGGCAATCGCACTGATCCATTCACCCACGGGCGCGCCTTCCATGCCGGCCTGGATTTCGCAGCCCCCAAGGGCACCACGGTGTTCAGCGCCGGTAAAGGCGTCGTCAGCTTCGTCGGCACCAAGGCCGGCTACGGCAACGTCGTGGAAGTAACCCACCCAAATGGCCTGCTGACGCGCTATGGGCACTTGTCAGGTTTTCTCAGCGAGGAAGGCCAGTCGGTAAACACGGGCACACCGATTGCCAAGGTCGGCTCCACCGGCCGTTCCACCGGCCCGCACCTGCATTTCGAGGTTCGCAAGTCCGACGTAGCGATCAACCCTAAGGCCTTCATCGACGCCGGCAAGCGGCTGCTGGAAATGCTGGGCTGATCCCACTCGCAGTCGTTCAAAAAGGAAAATCCCCGCTTTCGCAGGGATTTTCCTTTGCGAGATGATCGCCAAGCGGCCTATTCGGAGACAACATCCGTGGCGACACCAACGCGCTGGGCGAGCGCCGCTTCCATGAAGTCATCGACATCGCCATCCAGCACCACCGATGGCTGGCCGCTTTCAACGCCGGTCCGAAGATCCTTCACCATCTGGTACGGCTGCAGCACGTAGCTTCGAATCTGGTGACCCCAGCCGATCTCGGTCTTGCTAGCCGCCTGGGCGTTGGTCGCCTCTTCGCGCTTTTGCAGTTCGGCCTCGTACAGCCGCGACTTCAGCATGGCCATCGCCGTTGCACGGTTCTTGTGCTGGCTGCGCTCCTGCTGGCACGCCACGATGATGCCTGATGGCACGTGGGTGATGCGGATAGCCGAGTCCGTGGTATTGACGTGCTGACCACCGGCGCCTGACGCGCGATAGGTGTCGACCTTGAGGTCGGCTTCGCGGATCTCGATGTCGATGGAATCGTCCACCACCGGGTAAACCCAGCAGCTCGAAAAGCTGGTGTGGCGGCGAGCTGCCGAATCGTAAGGGCTGATCCGGACCAGCCGATGCACGCCGCTCTCTGTCTTGAGCCAACCATAGGCGTTGTGACCCGAAACCTTGATGGTCGCCGACTTGATGCCGGCTTCTTCGCCGTCATGCATTTCCAGCACTTCGACCTTCATCTTCCGGCGCTCGGCCCAGCGGGTATACATGCGTAGCAGCATGTTGGCCCAATCCTGGCTTTCGGTGCCACCGGCGCCGGAATGGATTTCGACGTAGGCGTCGTTGGCATCGACTTCGCCTGACAGCAGCGTCTCGATCTGGCGACGGCGGGCGTCCTGCTTGAGTGCGATCAGCGCGTTTTCAGCGTCCTTGACGATCTCGGCGTCGCCTTCGGCCTCGCCCATCTCGATCAGTTCGGCATTGTCGCGGATGCCGGCTTCCAGCTCGCGCACTGCCTTGACGGCAACGTCGAGTTCGTCGCGCTCGCGCATTTTGGCGCGAGCCTTTTCCGGGTCGTTCCAGAAATCGGGAGATTCAGTCTCGGCGGTCAGCGCGTCGCGGCGGAGTTCTGCAGTATCCCAGTCAAAGATGCCTCCTCAGCAAGGTCAAAACCTGCTCGATTTCGGCGACGGTCTTTTCGATTTCCGTACGCATTGTTCTACCCATCATTTGTTCGATGGAGCATGTAGACGAGGCCACCGGCAGGATCAACCCGCCAGCGGCCATGAAGCGTTGCTCGAAGCTGCCTAAAACTCGTTCCAGTCTGACTTCAGGGCAGACGAGCCTTCGGTGAGATAGACCCGCGATGCAGCCGCCGCCTGTCTAACCGGGCGCCTTGTGGGCATTACCTGACGGGTTAGCTGCGGTGCACTTGTCACGAAGATTTCGACAATTGTGTCGAGTTCACTTGCCTGTGCCTGGGTCTGTTCAACCGCCGCATTGGTCTCTTCGACCAGCGCTGCGTTGTGTTGGGTCATCTCGTCCATCTGGCGGATTGCCGTGGTAACCTGCTCGATGGCACTGGATTGCTCCTGGCTTGCCTGGGCAATGCCCTGGATCAGCACGTCGTTTTCCTTGATGCCATCCAGCATCGACGTGAGCTTGCTGGTCGCTTCCGCCACGAGCTTGGTGCCGCTGGATACCTCGGTAGCAGATTGCTCGATCAGCTTCTTGACGTCTGATGATGCGCTGGCGGCAGATTGAGCCAGTCGGCGCACTTCCACGGCCACAACCGCAAAACCCTTGCCGGCGTCGCCTGCCCGCGCCGCTTCGACCGACGCGTTGAGCGCTAAAAGATTGGTCTGGAACGCGATATCGTCGATCATGCCGATGATGTTGGAGATCTTGGACGACGACTGGGTGATGCGTTCCATGGCCGTGTTGGCCTGGGACATCACGCTGCCAGTTTCCTCCGCAGTGTTGGACACGATACGAGACTTGTCGCTGGCGCTGTCCGCGCGCTTTGCATTGTCGGTGACGGTCGAGGCGAGTTGATCCATGGCAGCCGAGGTTTCCTCGATAGCTGCAGCCTGCCGGCTGGTCCGGTCTGAAAGGTCATTGGCACCAGCGAGCAATTCGGTCGTGGCAACTTTCAAGGTGCCCGACGTTTCGCGAATGCGCCCGATGATCGAGGTGAACTTGGCTAGCGCAGTATTGTAGGCCGAGCGAACTTCGTCGAGTTCCCCGACCAATTGCTCGTCGATCTGGCCGGTTAGGTCGCCCTTTGCCAGCGAGGCCAAACCCTCACCCAGCAACTTTACGGCGTGCTTTCGAGCAGTGATGTCGGTTGCGTATTTGACAACCTTGAACGGTACGCCGTTCATGTCGAAGATCGGGTTATAGGTTGCCTGAATCCAGACTTCCTTGCCGCCCTTGCCGATGCGCAGATATTCGGCCGATTTGAATTCCCCACGCGCCAAACTAGCCCAGAACTCACCATAGGCGCGATCATTAGCTTCCTCGGGCCGCACGAACATGCGGTGATGCTGACCCTTGATCTCGTCGAGCCGGTAGCCAAGAGCGGCGCAAAAATTAGGGTTGGCGGTCAGGATTTCGCCGGTGGTGCTGAACTCGATGACCGCCTGGCATTTGCCGATGGCGTCGAGTTGCCCGCGGTTATCCGCGTTTAACAGCTTTGTGGCGGTCACTTCGGTCGCAAATTTGACGACTTTGATTGGTTTCCCATCGGCAGCTAGCACTGGATTGTAGGAGGCCTGAATCCAGACTTCCTTGCCACCTTTGCCAATACGTTTGTATTCACCCGCCTCGAACTGTCCGGCACGCAGCCGTGTCCAGAACGCCAGATATTTGGTACCATCCTCGCCGCTCGCCACAAAGATCCTGTGGTTCTTGCCGATGATCTCTTCGGCCTCATATCCAAGCGTGGACAGAAAATTTTTGTTGGCTGTGAGGATCGTGCCATCCATGGCAAATTCGATTACCGCCTGCGATCGACCGATGGCTTCGAGCGTCGCCTTTTCCTCGTCACGTCGAGTATTGTTCTTGTTTTTAAATAAAGGAAGTTGAACCACGTCTGACCCCGTCCATTGATCACGGGGGAGTATGTACGAACTCATGCTTAATCAGTCGTGAATGTCTGACTTTTTAAAGTTAGAATAAGAACTTAGCCGTCGAGACTCTTCCGAAACTTGCGGATTGCAATGTCTCTCTTCACTGTTGAAATCCGGCGCAAAAAAAACAGGCCGTTCATTTGATCTATTTCGTGCTGCGCAACGCGGGCCACGAAACGTTCGAATCGCTGAGTATTCCGCTGCCCATCGGCGTCGTCAAATGCCAACTCGACCCAGCGCGACCGCTTCACCGGCGCTTCGATGCCCGGCATCGATACCGAACCTTCCGGCGCTACGTCGGTCTCATCCGACATCTGCAGAATTTCCGGATTGAAGAGCAGGCAGTATTCGCGCTTGGTGGTATCGCCCGATGTGCTGATAACCACCAGCGGTTGATCGAGACCCAGATGCGCCGCAGCGAGGCCATAGGCCTGCACCTTCTGCGCGGCCGCCAGCAAGTCTGCGCCCGCAGCCAGCATGGCAGCGTCAACAGCGCGCGGCATGGCTTTAACGCTGAGCGCTACATGCGGATAAATGACGAAATCAGGCACTAGAACAGTCCGCCACGCCCCGCAGTAGGGGTGGACCACTGGCCCGTGGAGGGGTCGTACACAGGTTGCCCGCCGCCGCCCTGATCCGGTACGCCGCCGTTTTGATCGACAAACCCCGAGTCATACTGCTGCTGCATCTGCTGCTGGCGCTGGATGGCATCGACCGTATTGACGTCGATGCCGATAACCGAAGTCATCAGGTTTGGTCCGGTACCCGGCTTAAATGACTCCTCGATCCCGGCTTCCCCCTCGAATGCCTTGACGCCCGAATTCGGATTGATCCAGGCATTGGTCATGCCGGACGGTTCAACAAACGGCGTCGCCGGCTTGCCTTCGAGTGCCTTGGCCATGAACTGGGTAAAAATTGGCACAGCGAAGGTACCGCCGGTAACCGAGCTCCCCATTGAGCGCGGCTGGTCGTAGCCGACATATACGCCCACGGCGAGTTCCGGCGTGAAGCCGACGAACCAGGCGTCCTTGTAGTCATTGGTGGTGCCGGTCTTGCCGGCCACCGGGCGATTGAGCGACTTGGCCGCCGTGCCGGTGCCGCGCTGCACCACGCCTTCCAGCATCGAGGTGATCTGGTAGGCCGTCATCGGATCGAGCACCTGCTCGCGATTGTCGATGATGGTCGGCTCGCCCTGCCCGGTCCATTCCTCCGCCGAGCAACCCTGGCATAGGCGCTGGTCGTGCTTGTATACGGTCACGCCGTAGCGATCCTGCACGCGGTCGATCAGCGTCGGCACAATCTTGCGACCACCGTTCGCGATCGTCGCATAGGCCGCTGTCATGCGCATGTCGGTAGTTTCACCAGCACCAAGTGCCATGGCTAGCACCGGCTGCATCGTATCGTAGACGCCGAACAGCCGCGCATATTCCGATACCAGCGGCATACCGATATCCTTGGCCAGCCGAACAGTCATCACATTACGGCTGCGCTCGATGCCGCGTCGTAGCGTCTGCGGCCCGTAAAACTCCTGCGCATAGTTCTCGGGCCGCCAGATCGTGCCATCGCTATTACGGATTTCCACCGGCGCATCGAGCACGACGGAGGCCGGCGTGTATCCATTGTCCAGCGCCGCCGCATAGACGATCGGCTTGAACGACGAGCCTGGCTGGCGGAGCGCCTGGGTCGCGCGGTTGAACTCGCTCATGGCATAGGAAAAGCCGCCGACCATCGCCAGCACGCGGCCGGTCCGCGGATCCATCGCGACCAGCGCACCCTCGATCTCGGGCACCTGCTCCAGCGTATAAATGCCGGTCTTGCCCGACACCGGCGAGACATAGACCACGTCGCCAACCTTTAGAATCGACTGCAGGGGCTTGGAGACCCATTTGATCTCCGGACCGGAGAGCGTGCCTACGGTGCGCTCGTCACCCACCGTATTATCGGCCAGGCTATCCGGACGCAGCCCGATGCTGGCCTCATTGCCGTTCATCGACAGCACCACGGCGAGTTGCCATTCCGGCACGTCGCTAAGCGGAATGATCTTGGCGACATCCACGCCCCAATCAGCGCCGATTTCGATGCTGGCGACCGGCGCGCGAAAACCCTTGGTATGGTCGTAGGAAATCAACCCGTCCATCAAAGCCCGACGCGCATAGTCCTGAAGCCGCGGCTCCAGCGTCGTGCGCACCGACAACCCGCCGCCATACAACTGGTCCTCGCCATACAGTTTGGCCAGTTCGCGACGCACTTCCTCGGTGAAATATTCTGCCGAATAGAGCTGGCTACCACCGGCCCGTGGACTGACGTTCAGCGGCTCGTCCTTGGCTACGGCAGCCTCTTCAGCCGTTGCATAGCCATTCTCGACCATCCGATCGATAACCCAGGTGCGGCGCTCAATGGCAGCCTGCGGCCGACGGAACGGATGATAATTGTTCGGCCCCTTCGGCAGCGCCGCGATATAGGCCGCCTCGCTCAGGGTCAGCTGATACAGCGCCTTGTCGAAATAGTTCAGCGCTGCCGCGGCCACGCCATAGGAGTTCAGGCCGAGGAAAATCTCGTTGAGATAGAGCTCGAGAATACGGTCCTTGGAAAAGGTCGACTCGATGCGGACAGCCAGCAATGCTTCCTGGATTTTGCGATCCCAAGTCTGTTCCGAGCTGAGCAGAAAGTTCTTGGCAACCTGCTGGGTGATCGACGAGCCGCCGCCCTGGATCGAGTTATTTCCATCCATGCGGGCCAGCAGATTGTCTCGCGCCGCGCGCACCAAACCGTCCAGCGCAATGCCGCCGTGGCTGTAGAAATCCTTGTCTTCGGCCGACAAAAACGCGTTTACCAGCAGCGGCGGAACGGTCTCGATCGGCTGGAACAGACGTCGCTCACGAGCGAATTCAGCCAGCAGCGTACCATCAGCCGCATGCACGCGCGTCGTCACCGGCGGCTGATAATCCTTGAGCACCGTGTAATCGGGCAGTCCGGCTGAAACGGTGGTAAGATAGATCGCGGCCACACCAATGCCCGCCAGCACAGCGAACATTCCAAAACCGAAAATCCATCCGAGCAAGCGCAGCATATAGTCTTTTCTCTCCCGGCGGCTCATTCGAGCTGCCGTAAACCAATCTCTGAGCGCTTGCCCCAACGCGCCGGATTCACTGCAGAATCATAGCAGATTGCGGCACCGAAGTGCATCACCAGCCGCCATAGCTAATGGCCGATAGACCCTAGCTATGACTGAATTGTCACATCACTGTTCAGGCACCAGCCCGTCGAAATAAGTCGAGATGCCCCGTGCCAGGGCCTCCGAGGTCCGATCCTGCCACTCGCCGCGCAGCAGGTTGGCCATATCGTCGGCATTGGACAGGAAGCCTAGCTCGACCAGCACTGACGGCACATCTGGCGCCTGCAGCACCAGGAAATCGGCCTGACGCACCGGGAAGCGCCGCAACTCGACGCTGGGTTCGAGCTGATGCACGATTGACTGCGCCGCCACGTATGACTGGTGCCGCATCTCGCGCCGCATCAGGTCGAGCAGGATATCAACCACCTCGGGCGCCATCTGCGGCATGGCAAAACCGGCGATGATATCCGTCTTGTTCTCGTTATCAGCCAGCACCTTGTCCAGCACATCGGTGGCGTTCTCGTCGCGCGTATAAACGCTGGCACCGCGAATCTCGGGTTGCTGGAAACTGTCGGCGTGGATGGAAATGAACAGGTCGGCCTTGTTGGTGCGAGCCAGCGCCACGCGCTCCTCAAGCCGGAGGAACGTGTCGTCCTCGCGGGTCAGCGCCACGTCGAAGCGGCCGGACGACACCAGCAGCTCTTGCAGCCGCAGCGCAAACGCCAGCACGATATCCTTTTCCTTGATGCCCGCAGGGGTCTCGGCACCGCTATCGATGCCGCCATGGCCGGGGTCGATCACCACCAATGGCCGCGTCGCAATCGGCAGTTCCGAGCCCCCCGCCGGGGTCGAACTATCGGCCACCGGCGGCGCGACTGTGCTGGACGCCGTCGCGTCGCGGGCGACATTGGCCGCAAACTCCTCGGCCGTAGCGGGAATCACATCGACCACCAGCCGCGCCGGCTGGCCCTCGAACGGATCGAGCACATAGGCTTGCTGCACCTGGGCTGGCGCCGATAGCGTCAGGATAGTCCGCACCCGGTCCGGCGCCGCCTGTTCCACCAGATATTCGCTGATCATGCTGGCCTCGCCTGCAGGCGTACCGGCAGGCACAGGCACCGAGAAGGTCGCCGCGCGAACGTCGATGGCGATCCGGTCAGGATCGCTCAGCGAGACCAGGGCAAATTCGGTCTTGGCCGCGAGGTCGATGATCAGTCGGGCGCGTTCCGGCGTCCCCGAAACGCGAACATCCATCACATTGGGCAAGGCAACCGGCGCGGCGGGAGCAGCCGGAGACGGGTCGGTAGGTAGGTCCTGCGCCTGGGACGCACCCATGAGCACAACGCCCGTAATAATTGCCAGCCGCAGCGCCAGGACAAACAGTCGAACGGATTTCAACAAGCGCGGACCGGCCCCAATATCGTGTCTGCCGCATCTGCCATGATGGTCGGGCGATTCTGCGGCACGACGGCTCTTATGCGATGATTTTGGCTGGCCACCAATAAAGCTCGTGAGAAATGCCCTGCTGTCAGCGGTTTCGACTTTCCTGTTGCCATTGTGACGCAACATCCCTACACGCTAGAGGGGAAGCGCTTGCTTTCTGCAGTACCAGTTTAGATGGCCGAAGGGCCTCTTGCCGCGGTGCAGGAAGTGACCGGATGAGGGGTCGAAGAGCCTCGAAATCTGGTTCAGAAGCGGCAAATCCAGCGCTTCGCTTTGAATTTCGGTCCTCCATGGACCGGACGGTTGCCGTGAGGCGATCCAATAGGAAGAGGTCAGATGGCCCGCAAGCGGACAGAACGCGACGCGATCGAAAATACCGATTGCCGCTTCGTCACGCAGCATCTTCCGGCCATGACCACATCGACCGGCGCGATGAAGGCAGAGCTTCTGCGCGCCACACACCCCAAACCATTCGCCTCGCACAGCGCCACAGCAAGGATGCCGGTTTCCCGGCGGCCTCTTGTCGGCGCGCGAGCGCGCGGAGTTCAATATGGCTATCAAGAGAATGCTGGTGGATGCCATCCACCCGGAAGAAACACGGATTGTCGTCACAACCGGTAACAGGCTCGACGAATTCGACTTTGAATCGGCCCAGCGCCGCCAGTTGCGCGGCAATATCTACCTCGCCAAGGTAACGCGCGTTGAGCCTTCGCTGCAGGCAGCTTTTGTCGAGTATGGCGGCAATCGCCACGGCTTCCTCGCCTTCAGCGAAATCCACCCCGACTATTACCAGATCCCGGTTGCCGACCGCGAAGCCCTGCTGCGCGACGAAGAGGCCGAGGACGAGCATCACGATGAAGCCGAAGAGGCTGTCTCGTTGCCCGAGGGCGTAACCGAGTCCGACGCCGAGGCTGATCCTCAGGAAACCGAGGAAGACAGCCATATCGAGCAGGCGCCCGCGAACAGCGAGCCCGTCGAATCGATCGGTGGCGCCGATGCATTGGAAGAAGTTCCGGAGCGTCGCCGCCAGAGCCAGAACCGCCGTCACTACAAGATCCAGGAAGTCATCAAGCGCCGGCAGGTGATGCTGGTGCAGGTGGTCAAGGAAGAACGCGGCAACAAAGGCGCGGCTCTAACCACCTATCTGTCGCTCGCCGGTCGCTATTCCGTGCTGATGCCGAACACCGCCCGTGGCGGCGGCATTTCGCGCAAGATCACCAACGCTGCCGATCGCAAGCGTCTCAAGGAGATCACCTCCGATCTCGAAGTGCCGCAGGGCATGGGCGTCATTCTGCGCACGGCCGGTGCTTCGCGCACCAAGGCCGAGGTAAAGCGCGACTTCGAATATCTGATGCGCCTGTGGGAAAGCGTGCGCGACCTCACCCTCAAGTCTCAGGCGCCATGCCTCGTCTATGAGGAAGGCTCGCTGATCAAGCGGACCATTCGCGACCTGTACAACAAGGAAATCGACGAGGTCTTTGTGGCCGGTGACGCTGCTTTCGCCGAGGCCAAGGACTTCATGCGCATGATCATGCCGACGCACGCCAAAAACGTGCAGCTCTACACGGATGATCAGGCGCTGTTCTCCAAGTACGGCATCGAAGCCCAACTCGACTCGATGTTCTCGCCGACGGTCACCCTGCCCTCCGGCGGCTACATCGTCATCAACCCGACCGAAGCGCTCGTCTCCATCGACGTGAACTCGGGCCGCTCCACCAAGGAGCACAATATCGAGGACACGGCGCTCCAGACCAATCTGGAAGCCGCCGAGGAAGTTTCGCGTCAGCTCCGCCTGCGCGATCTGGCCGGTCTGATCGTCATCGATTTCATCGACATGATGGAAAACCGCTCCAACCGGGCCGTCGAGCGCAAGCTCAAGGATTGCCTCAAGGACGATCGCGCCCGCATCCAGGTCGGCCGCATTTCTCACTTCGGCCTGATGGAAATGAGCCGCCAGCGTATCCGCTTTGGCGTCGTCGAAAGCTCGACCCACAAGTGCCCGATTTGCGACGGCACCGGTCTCGTGCGTTCGGTTGAATCGCTGGCGCTGATGATCATGCGCCAGATCGAGGACCATGTGCTGCGCCGCCAGGGCCAGTCGATCAACGTCCGCGTGCCGATCGACGTCGCGCTCTACATTCTCAACTTCAAGCGCGAAACCCTGATCGCCTTAGAACTTCGCAATCAGCTCTCGATCACCATCACCGCTGACGGCAAGTTGACCGGTCACCAGTTCGCCATCGAAAAGGGCGAAGCCCGCGTCATGGCCTATGCCGAGACGCGCGTCACCGAGCATGTGCGCGTCGATAACACCATCATCGAAGACGAGATCGACGACGAACTCGTCGAAGACGAAGAAGAAGTCGAAGAGGCACCCGCCGCTGAAGCAGCATCTGCTCCCGCCGAAGCTGGTGAGGGCGAAGGCCGTCGCCGTCGTCGTCGCCGCCGTCGTGGCGGTGAAGGCCGTGAAGAAGGCGGCGAACGTCCGCCGCAGCAGCAGCGCGCTGCCCAGGCGCCAAGCGTCGAAGGCACTGTCGCCGAAGCTGACGAGGCTGACGAAGAGGGTGATGAAGAGAACCCTGCCCGTCCGTCCGGCGAAGACGCTGGTAATGACGAAACCCGCAAGCGCCGCCGTCGCGGTCGCCGTGGTGGCCGCCGCAACCGTCGTGATGGCGAAGACGGCGTTCGCGTCCCCTCGCCAGCCGGCGAAGATGGGCTGACCGAGGCTCAGACCGACGCAGTTGCGTCCAACCTGCTTGCCCAGGATGCCATCGTCGCTGCCGAACCGGAGCTTGCAGATGCAACTCCTGCCGAGGCGGCTCCGGCTGAAAAGCCAAGACGCACCCGTCGCAAGAAGGTCGATGAAACTGCGGAGTCCGCACCGGCCGAATCGGCCCCTGTGGAAGTTGTGGCTGAAGCGGCCCCTGCCGAAGACGACAAGCCAAAGCGCAAGCCACGATCCCGCAAGCCCAAGACTGAGGCCGTGGAAGCGGCTGAGGTCGCCCAGGCAGCTGTTGCCGAGGTCGCAGTTGCGCCAGTTGCAGATGCGCCCGTCCCGGAGGCAGCGGTACAGCCACCTTCCGTAACCCAGGCTCCAGCGGAGGCGCCCAAGTCGCGCCGCGTCAAGAAGGAACTCCCGGCCGATGGCATGGTTGTTTCCTCCAGCGCACCCAAGGCAGAACCTGAAATCGAAGGCGAGCCGACCGAGGAGCCCAAGAAAAAAGGCGGCTGGTGGCAGCGCCGCCTAGGCCTAGGCTAGAAACAAAAGGGCGACCTCCGGGTCGCCCTTACTTTTTCAGGGGTTATTATGTCCCGCACCAGCCGTCTGCTCGACCTGCTGCAACTGCTGCGCAATCGAAAAACGCCGATCACCGGCCCCGATCTGGCTGCCGATCTCAGAATATCCATCCGCACCCTGTACCGCGATATCGCTACACTGCAGGCACAGGGCGCCGATGTCGTGGGCGAGCCCGGACTGGGCTATGTGCTGCGACCAGGCTTCACCCTGCCCCCGCTAATGTTCACCGCCGACGAAATAGAGGCCATCGTGCTAGGCTCGCGCTGGGTCGCCGCGCAGGCCGACGATGCAAGGCTTAGCCAGTCAGCGCAACAGGCCCTCAGCAAGATCACCGCCGTCATGCCGCAAGAGCTCCGCGACCGTGCAGAGGCGACCAATCTGCTGGTCTCCCGCGGCAGCCTCACCCCGGCCAGCATCGACGCCGGGCAAATCCGGATGGCCATTCGCAATGAACAAAAGCTGATCATCACCTACCGAGGCCCCGAAGGCGGCGAGACGACACGCACCATATGGCCGTTTCTCATCGGTTTCTTCCAGCAGGCCCGCGTAGTTGCCGGATGGTGCGAAATGCGAGAAGCCTATCGCCATTTCCGCATCGACCGCATTGGCAACGTCCAGGTTACCGATGCCCGCTATCCACGGCGCCGCGCCGTCATGCTCAAGGAATGGCGCTCCCAAAACAACGTGCCGCCCCCGGCCTAACGGCCACTGCCGGAAACTGACAGTCAGCGTCGCTATGGTTGCTCCATCAACAAGGAGACAACCCCATGCGCGCGCTCAACTACATCCTGCTTTCCGTCGCCAACCCAGCCAAAAGCGCCGAGTTTTATTCCGGCTTGCTCGGCGTCCAGCCTGTCGAGAACTCACCGACATTCGTGCTGTATGTTTTGCCCAACGGCATCAAGCTCGGCCTATGGATAGCCGGCGAAATCAAGCCAAGCCCCAGGGCGGCCGGCGGCGTCGAGGTTACATTTAGCGAGACCGACAAAGCCGGAGTCGAAGCCAGCTATGCCGATTGGAAGTCCAAAGCCAAGGTGCTGCAGGAGCCTACCGAGATGGACTTCGGCTTCACCTTCGTCGTCGAAGACCCCGACGGTCATCGCCTGCGCGTTTTCACGTCAGCCCCGCGCTAGACCTACTTCAGGAACTTGCCCATCCGCTCCAGGGCAAGTTCCACGCTTTCGCGCTTCCCCGCATAGGAGAAGCGCACATAGCGGTTGCCGCCTGCCCGGTCGAAGTCGATGCCCGGCGTGACGGCCACGCCGGCCTCGTCCAGCAGCGTCTCGCAAAAGCTCATCGCATCGTTGGAAAAGCTAGAAATGCCGGCATAGGCATAAAAGGCACCGTCCGATGGGGCGCCGATTTCAAAGCCCAAGGCATGCAATCCGTCATTGAGCAGCGTTCGGTTCCTGGCGTAGCCGGCTTTCTGCTCTTCGGAATAGTCCCGCTCGCCGAGAGCCGCCGTAGCCGCGATCTGGCTTAGCGTCGGGGCCGAGATGAACAGGTTCTGCTGCAGGATTTCGGCGCGCCTCACCAGATCGTCCGGCAGTACCATCCAGCCGATACGCCAGCCCGTCATGCAGTAATATTTCGAGAAGCTGTTGATGACGATGGCGTCCCGCGTCAGCTCCAGCGCGCTGACCGACGGGCCGGTATAGCCGAGTCCATGATAGATCTCGTCCGAGATCAACCGCACGCCGAGCCGCTGGCAGGTGGCAATGATGTCCGCCAGCCCTGCGCGATCCACCGTAGACCCGGTCGGGTTAGCCGGGCTGGCAAACAGCAGCCCCTCAAACGGCGTGTCGGCATGAGCCGCAGCAATGTCCGTACCGGTCAGGCGCCATCCGTTGTCGGCGCTGAGCGGAATTTCAGCGATGCCGAAGCCCAGGCCCAGCAGCGAATTCACATAGGCCGGATACCCCGGCCGCGTGATGGCGATGCGCGCGCCAGGCCTGAACGCCGTGTGAAACGCGATGATGAAACCCGACGATGACCCCATGGTGCAAAGCACCGAATCTGGATCGACGCTGACGCCGTGCTGCGCGGCATAATAGGCGCTCAGCCCCTCACGCAGCTCCACCAGCCCCTTGGCATTGGTATAGCCCTGCGCCAGCGGCAGCGCCTTGGCGACAGCCTCGATCACTCGCGGCGCAGGCGGCGCGCCCGGCTCGCCCACTTCCAGATGACAGACCGTGCGGCCAGTTGCTTCGATGGCCTTGGCACGCTTGAGAATTTCCATGGCATGAAAAGGCATCAGGCCATCGGCAGGCAGTGCGGTCATGGGGCTTCCTCAGTTCTCTAACCGGCCTAGCCCGTTCCCGCGGCCCTCTCAACTACAATTGATGCATGGCTTACATCGGTCCTCACACGCCCCTGCCAATATCGACTGGCCTCTGCTAGAAAGCGGGCAACTGGTCTGGGAGCACTATATGTCGCGCGTCACTGTTGCCCTCGTCGCCCTGGTGGGCATTCTGGCCGGGGCCCTGGGCTATTCCGTGCTCGACAAGCCCGCGCCGCAGACCGATACCGTTGCCGTGCAGGCGATGATCAACGAGGCGCTCACCCAATACGACGCCAAGCGCGTCACCGAGGCGCCGGTTGTCATCCCCTCCCAGGATGTCGCCCAGATCGATCCGGCGACGCTGAACCCGATGATCGAATCATTCCTGATGGGCGATCCAAAAATCCTGCAGCGTATGTCGGTAGCTCTCGATACCACCGTGCGGGCCGAAGAACGTTCCCAGGCCAGCGGCGCCATTGCTTCGATGCGCGACAAGATTTTCAACGATGCAGGTCAGGTCGTCATCGGTAATCCAGACGGCGACGTCACCCTGGTCGAGTTCTTCGACTACAACTGTGGTTACTGCCGCAGCGCCCTGCCCGACCTCGCCACCTTGTTGGCTGACGACCCCAATCTGCGCGTCGTGCTCAAGGAATTCCCCATCCTCTCAAACGAATCCATCGATGCAGCCCGCGTAGCCGTGCTGGTCGGCGAATCTGACGTCGATTACTGGAGCTTCCACGAAGCCCTGTTCACCAGCCGCGGCCAGGTGGACAAGACCGTCGCGTTGTCGGCGGCTACCGATCTCGGCCTCTCGTCGGTATCGATCGAGCTCGACATGAACAGCGAAGCCGTGGCCAAAAAAATCCAGACCTCCTACGAGATCGCCAAGGCGCTCAACATCACCGGCACCCCCACCTACATCATAGGCGATGAGGTCATTCCCGGCGCCATTGGCATCGACGAGCTCAAGACCCGCATCGCCAACATGCGCGAATGCGGCGCGACAACATGCGAGGGCTAAGTCCAACTTTGCTCTCGGCTTTTGCCTTTTCGATGTATTTCGTATAACCGGGCTTGCGCCGGTTCCAGCTACCGGTGCAAAAGGCAAAAATCATGGCTAAGCGCGTTCTCGTCCTCAACGGCCCGAACCTCAACCTGCTCGGTACCCGCGAGCCCGAAATCTATGGCGCCGAGACGCTCCAGGATGTCGAGGCTCTGTGCCACCGGACCGGCGAGGAATTTGGCCTGACGGTCGATTTCCGCCAGTCCAACCATGAGGGGGAGCTGATCACCTGGATTCATGAGGCCCGCGGCACTGCCGATGCCATCGTCATCAATCCGGCGGGTTATTCCCATACCTCGGTTGCCATTCATGACGCGCTTAAGGGCGTGGGCCTGCCGGTTGCCGAAGTTCACATTTCCAACATCCACCAGCGCGAGAGCTTCCGGCATCATTCATATGTGTCAGCTGTCGCCTTTGGCGTCATTTGCGGCTTTGGCGTCGCCGGGTATAGAATGGCGCTCACAGCGCTTGCCGATAAACTCAAATAACGATCAACGCGTGTAGCGCGGGAGACCGAAAAGAATGTCCAAGTCATCGCAAGTGGATCAGGACCTGATCCGGAGCATTGCCGAGCTGCTCAACAAGGAAAATCTCGCCGAGATCGAGATCGAGCAGGAGGACTTCCGGGTCCGCATCACCCGTTCCTACGCCACTGAGGCCCCTGTCTACGCACAGGCTCCGCAGTTTTACGCCCCCCAGGGCGCTCCTGCGCCGCTGGCTCCAGCTGGTTCGGTTCCGGCTGCCGCGCCTGCGGCCGTCGAAGACCTCGCGTCCAATCCCGGCACCCTGACCTCACCTATGGTTGGCACCGCGTACCGCTCGCCCGAGCCGGGCAAGGCGACCTTCGCCGAAGTGGGCACCAAGGTGACCGAGGGCCAGACCCTGCTGATCATCGAAGCCATGAAGACCATGAACCAGATCCCGGCGCATCGCTCCGGCACCGTCACGCGCATCCTCGTCCAGGATGCCCAGCCGGTGGAATACGGCGAGCCGCTCGTCGTCATCGAGTAAGGGGAGCTCCATGTTCCAGAAGGTCCTCATCGCCAATCGCGGCGAAATCGCCCTGCGTATCCTGCGCGCCTGCAAGGAGCTCGGCATTCAGACCGTGGCCGTGCATTCGACCGCCGATGCCAATGCCATGCACGTGCGCCTGGCTGATGAAAGCGTCTGCATCGGCCCGCCCGCCGCCAAGGACAGCTACCTCAACATCCCGTCGATTCTCGCCGCCTGCGAGATCACCGGCGCCGATGCGGTACATCCCGGTTACGGTTTCCTGTCGGAAAACGCCCGGTTCGCCAAAATTCTAGGCGAGCACAAGGTGACCTTTATCGGTCCCTCCGCCCACCATATCGAAATCATGGGCGACAAGATCACGGCCAAAAAGACCGCCGTCGAGCTTGGCATTCCCGTGGTTCCCGGCTCTGCCGGCGCCGTCGAGAGCGATGAAGAGGCCCTCAAGACCGCCCTCGAAATCGGCTACCCGGTGCTGATCAAGGCAACTGCCGGTGGCGGTGGCCGCGGCATGAAGGTGGCCAAGTCCGAAAAGGACGTTTTGGAAGCCTGGTCGACCGCCCGCACCGAGGCCAAGGCCGCCTTTGGCAATGATTCCGTCTACATGGAAAAGTACCTCGGCAAGCCGCGCCACATCGAGGTGCAGGTGCTCGGCGATGGCCAGGGCAATGCCGTCCATCTCGGCGTCCGCGACTGCTCGCTGCAGCGCCGCCATCAGAAGGTCTGGGAAGAGGCCGGCGGCCCCACCATCTCTCCGGAAGAGCGCGACAAGATCGGCGAGATTTGCGCCGACGCGATGCGCAAGCTGAAATACTCCGGCGCCGGCACGATCGAGTTCCTTTACGAAAACGGCGAGTTCTTCTTCATCGAGATGAACACGCGTCTGCAGGTGGAACATCCTGTCACCGAACGCATCACCGGCATCGACATCGTCTATGAGCAGATCCGCGTCGCTTCGGGCGAAGCCCTGTCGATGCGCCAGTCCGATGTCAGCTTTTATGGCCATGCCATCGAAGTGCGCATCAACGCTGAAGACCCGCAGACCTTCGCGCCATCGCCCGGCACTATCACCTTCTACCACCCGGCCGGTGGCGTCGGCGTGCGTGTCGATTCGGCGGTCTACCAGGGCTACAAAATTCCGCCCTACTACGACTCTCTGATCGGCAAGCTGATCGTCTACGGCCGCACCCGCGAGGAATGCCTGCAGCGCCTGCGCCGCGCCATCGACGAATTCGTCATCGACGGCATCAAGACCACGCTGCCGCTGTTCCAGCGCCTGATCCGCGAGCCCGAAATCCTGGCCGGCAACTACGATATTCACTGGCTGGAAAACTATCTGGCCGCGAACAAGGTCTGATTTGCTGACTGCAAATCCCGCAGTCGACTGACCGCGAATGACGCAGCCGACACCCTCCCCCTTGCGGGGAGGGTCAGGGAGGGGGATGTTTGGCTCGTAAATTATGGCCAAACGACACCCCCACCAGCCTCCCCTGTCAAAGGGGGAGGTGCCGGCCGGTGGCTCTCGCACTATGGGATATAGAGGGTACAGCATGGCCCGCCGCCAAGACCCCTTCGACATCGAAATCACACCCGAACTGATCATCCGGGCCTATCGCGCCGGCATCTTCCCAATGTCGGAAGACGCTGCAGATGACGAAATCTTCTGGGTCAGCCCGGAACTGCGCGGCATCCTGCCGCTGGATGGCTTCAAGTTATCCACCAGCCTGCGCAAGGCGATCCGCAAATCCTCCTTCGAGGTGCGCGTTGATACTGATTTCGACGCCATCATCGAGGGCTGCGCCACCGTGGGCGCCGATCGCGACAGCACTTGGATCAACCGCACCATTCGCACCGTCTATGGCGAACTGTTCCGCCGCGGCGTTGCCCACACCGTCGAAGTCTGGGACGGCGCCGACCTCGTCGGCGGGCTCTATGGCCTGGCCGTCGGCGGCGCCTTCTTTGGCGAATCGATGTTCCACCGCCGCACCAATGCCAGCAAGATCGCCATGGCGCATCTGGTCGACCGACTAAACGCCGGCGGCTTCGTCCTGCTCGACACCCAGTTCGTCACCGACCATCTGGAATCGCTCGGCGGCGTCGAAATTCCCCGCGCGCAATATGAGGAGCGCCTGGCAGAAGCGCTCCTCCTCAATGGTAACTGGAACGCCTGGGACGCCGCTACTCCAGTCTGAACGCCACTTCCGTCACGGGAAAGCCTGACGGGTCTTCGCCCGGGTCCTTGTGGTAGATTTCTATACGCGTGGCCCCCATGAAGCGATCCCAGACCACTGTGCCATCCAGTTGATGGCCGCTGGCCTTGGCCCAGCTATCGAGCTTCATGTGGGCATCGTTGAGTTCATGGTAAGGCGCTGTGGCGGTGATGGACGCATATAGGCCGCCCGGCAGTGTGCCGGTGGTGATCTTGCTATCGCCGACCAGCAACGTATCGGTCGGCATGCCGACCTGCATTTCCATTTTGCCGTCCGGAAAGAAGTTGACATAGTTGAAGAACGACGCACCGACGGGCTGGCCGCCTTGGGCTTTGATCCAGGCTATAACCTCGTCGATCAGGGGCGGCGCCACACTGGCGATTTCCGGCTGGCTTAGCGTCAGCACCATTGCGGCAAAGGGCTGCTCGGTTTTCTCGACGATCTTTGGTTCTGTCAGCACATCACGCTCCTCTCACGTCAGCCGAGGCTCCATTGGAGACCGGCATCGAGACGACGATGGAGGGCGGGCAGATTCGACAAGTCGCCGAGAAAACCTAGCGCTGATCCGGCGAGGGTACGTCGGTGCTGATTTTGCACTCGACCAGCCAGACGTCATAAATCGCGTGATCGATGGCATTGAGCGCCGGGCTGTCGGCGAACATCCAGCCAGAGAAAATACGTTTGGAAACGCCGGTCAGGCTGCGCTGATCGACTTCGAGGAACGCCGAGGTGCGCTGGGCCTCGGTGCTGGGCCGGCTATAGCAGGCGCGCGGCGTGATTTCCAAAGCGCCGAATAACACTGTCTCGTCGATATAGACGTCGAAGCGCGTAATGCGGCCGGTTATTTTGTCGAGGCCGGCAAAGCT
>JAQGKG010000491.1 GCA_028290245.1 Devosia sp.
TGCTCTTCCGATCTGCGGGAATTGATTTCTGCGTCGCCGACTCGGGCTACAGTGTTGCTGCCCAGATCGGTGATGACATTGTTGATGCCAAAGCCGGCGATACCGACCAGCAGGAAGCCGCCCATGATCTTACCGGGCCAGGATTTTGCAAAAACACGCAAACTATCAAGCATCTGAGACGTTCCATTTGGGCAACACGAGGCTTTACCGCAGGTGCGGCGGGGCACTAGTAATCCATTTTGACAGCCGGGGTTAGGGCAAACCTAGTCCCGGTGCAAGAGGCATGCAGGAGCAAAGAGTGACAACGACAATTACGCCGCTGATCGCAGGGAACTGGAAAATGAACGGCCTGAGGGGCTCGCTGGAGGAGTTGACGGCGCTCGCAGGCATGCTCACCACCGGGGAAGCGCCGCGGGCCTTGGTCGTTATCTGCCCGCCCGCCACCATTCTTGCAGCCGTTGCCCGCCAAGGCGCTAGCGCCGGTATCCTGGCTGGCGGGCAAGATTGCCATGCTGCTGGCTCGGGCGCTCACACCGGTGACGTCTCGGCCCCAATGCTGGCCGACGCCGGTGCGCAATATGTCATCGTCGGTCATTCCGAACGCCGCGCCAATCACGGCGAAACCGATGACCAAGTACGGGCCAAGGCCGAAGCGGCCATTGGCGCCGGCCTCAAGCCGATCATTTGTATCGGTGAGACTGAAGCCGAACGCGATAGCGGTACCGCTGATTCCGTCGTGTCCGCCCAGCTTGCATCATCGATCCCAGATGCTGCCGAACTGCATCAAGTCATCGTCGCCTATGAGCCTATCTGGGCCATCGGCACCGGCCGTACGCCGAGCAATGACGACATCGCCCAAATGCACAATTCCATCCGTCGCCAGCTCGTCGACCGTTTCGGCGACAAGGGCGCTGCTATCCACATTCTCTATGGTGGCTCGCTCAAGCCGCAGAATGCGCGCGAGATTCTGCAGATCGAAAACGTCAACGGCGGCCTCGTCGGCGGCGCCAGCCTCTTGGCAAAGGACTTCTACACCATTATCTCGGCTGTATAGGGCTTAGCTGATGCTTTAGGCCGGTTGGAAATTCCGGCTGGGCTATGGCATTTGCTGGCAGGGGCGTGTAAGACGCGCCATCTTTTGACAGACCAATAGACTGAGACAGAATGGCAAACGTCCTGATTGTGGCCTATTTGCTGATCGTCCTGGCGCTGATTGCAGTTATCCTGCTGCAGCGCTCCGAGGGCGGCGCGCTGGGCATTGGCGGTGGCGGCGGCGGTGGTGGTTTCATGACCGCACGCGGCTCGGCTAACCTGCTGACCCGCACCACAGCGATTCTCGCGACGCTGTTCTTCGCCACGGCAATTGGCCTGACCATTCTTTCGGAACTGGATCGCACCACTTCGGGCATTCTCGAGCGGGCGACGGCAACCGAAGACGGCGCGGCCCCGACCAGCGTGCTCGATGCGCTCAATTCCCTGCAGGGCGGCACGACTTCTGACCTTCCGGTCCCAGCGTCTGATCCGACGGCTCCTGCCGGCGCCGATCCGGTGACCCAGGACATTGCGCCCGCTGCGACGGCGCCTGCGGCTCCCGCCGCCAACAGCGACCTGCCGGTGCCCGATGCTCCGGCGGCGACCCCCGCTGAAACGCCGGTTGCTCCGGCGACCAACTAAGCGCCGCAAGGCGACACAAAGAGGGGGATGGAAACATCCCCTTCTTCTTTTTGTGTAGAGCGCAAAGCTTGCTCTACGAATCGACGCTGATGTGATTAAGGTGAACGCCCATGGCTCGGTACGTATTCATCACCGGAGGCGTGGTCTCCTCATTGGGTAAAGGTCTTGCATCAGCGGCGCTCGGCGCTGTGCTGCAAGCGCGCGGCTACAAGGTTCGCCTACGCAAGCTCGACCCCTATCTAAACATCGATCCGGGCACCATGTCGCCCACCCAGCACGGCGAGGTCTTCGTGACCGACGACGGCGCCGAGACCGATCTCGATCTCGGTCACTACGAACGCTTTACCGGACGGGCCGCCACCAAGCGCGACAACATCACCACCGGCCGGATCTACTCAGACATTCTCGCCAAGGAACGCCGCGGCGAATATCTCGGCGCCACCGTGCAGGTCATTCCCCACGTCACCGACGCGATCAAGAATTTCGTCATCGAAGGCAATGACGAGTTCGATTTCGTGCTGGTGGAAATCGGCGGCACCGTCGGCGACATCGAAGGCCTGCCGTTCTTCGAAGCTATTCGCCAGCTTGGCAACGACCTGCCGCGCGGCGACACCTGCTACCTGCACCTGACGCTGATGCCCTACATTTCCTCGGCTGGCGAGCTCAAGACCAAGCCGACGCAGCACTCCGTCAAGGAATTGCGCTCGATCGGTATCGCGCCCGATATCCTGCTGGTGCGCTGCGATCGTCCGATTCCCGAGGGTGAAAAGAAGAAGCTTTCCCTGTTCTGCAACGTCCGCGAAAGCGCCGTCATCCAGGGCCTCGACGTCGGCTCGATCTACGACGTGCCGCTGGCCTATCACAAGGAAGGGCTGGACAACGAAGTCCTCGCCGCCTTCGGCATCAAGGATGCACCGGCGCCGGACATGTCGGCCTGGGAAGAGGTATCGACCCGCCTGCACAATCCCGAAGGCGAAGTGAACATCGCCATCGTCGGCAAGTACACTGGCCTCAAGGACGCCTATAAATCCCTGTCCGAAGCCCTGACCCATGGCGGCATCGCCAACAAGGTCAAGGTCAACTTGCAGTGGATCGACTCGGAAGTCTTCGAGCGCGACGATCCGGCGCCCTATCTCGAGCACGTCCATGGCATCATCGTGCCCGGTGGTTTCGGCGAACGTGGCGCCCAAGGCAAGATCGAGGCGGCGCGCTTTGCCCGCGTCAAGGATGTGCCGTATTTCGGCATTTGCTTTGGCATGCAAATGGCCTGCGTCGAAGCGGCTCGCAATACCGCCGGCATCAAGAATGCCTCGTCCACCGAGTTCGGCCCGACCAAGGAGCCGATCGTTGGCATGATGACCGAATGGGTCAAGGACAACCAAACCGAGAAGCGCGCCAACGAAGGCGACCTCGGTGGCACCATGCGCCTTGGCGCTTACCCGGCGCAGTTGACCCGCGGCTCCCGCGTCGCCGACATTTATGGCAGCACCCGCATTTCGGAACGCCATCGTCACCGCTACGAGGTGAACATGGACTACCGCAAGCTGCTCGAAAAGAACGGCCTGCTGTTCTCCGGCGTCTCCCCAGATGGCAAGCTGCCCGAGATCGTCGAACGCACCGACCATCCGTGGTTCATCGGCGTGCAGTTCCACCCCGAACTCAAGTCCAAGCCGTTCGAGCCGCACCCACTGTTCGCCAGCTTCATCGCCGCGGCAATGGACCAAAGCCGGCTGGTCTGATGGAAATCCGCACGGAGCGCCTGTTGCTCCGGCGGCCCCAACTAGATGATCTCGACGCCATGTTCGAGATCATGTCCAACCCGGCGGCCATGCGCTACTGGTCGACGCTGCCCCACGCCAGCCGCGACGTCACCCGGCCGTGGCTCGATAAAATGATCGCCCGCAACGCAGGCGGCGGCGAGGACTTCCTCATCGAGCACGACGGTAAGGTCATCGGCTACGTCGGGGCAGGGCGCCCCCCGATTTCGGCTTCATGATCCATCCCGATCACTGGGGCCGTGGCTTCGCCACCGAGGCATCCACCGCCTTCATTGACTACGCCTTCAGCGAGACAGCGACCACCGAACTGCAGGCTGACGTCGATCCGCGCAACACCGCCTCGCTCAAAGTGCTGCACAAGCTCGGCTTCGTCCAGACCGGCACAGCCGAACGCACCTTCCTGCTCGGCGACGAATGGTGCGACAGCATCTATCTCGCCTTGCAGCGCCAGGCCGGCGTGCTAACTTCACCGCATGGCTGAAATCATCAATCTCCGAACCGTCCGCAAGCAGAAGGCCCGCGCGTCCAAGGAGGATCAGGCAGCGCAAAATCGCGTACTGTTCGGCCGCACCAAGGGCGAAAAACTGCAGCAGGCTGCGGAGAAGGCGTTGGCCGAGAAAAAGATCGACGGCCACAAGATCGAGGAATAGCGGCAACCCTTCTGGCCGCGGCCCCCTTTAGCCCGGCAGCCAACACAACGTTCCCTAACTCAGGATTCCCAATGCGTCTTCTCATGCTCGGCACCGGCGGCATGGCCCGGCTTCACGTCAAGGGCTTCAACGAAATCGAGGGCGTCGAGATCGTTGCGGCGGTCGATACCGATGAGGCCAAGCTCACCGAGTTCCGCGACCTGCACGGCATTCCGCGCGGTTTTTTGACCCTGGAGGATGCGCTGGCCTGGGGCGAGTTTGACGCTGTCACCAATATCACGCCGGACCGGGTGCATTATCCGACAACCATGGCCATTCTCACTGCTGGCAAGCACGTGTTCTGCGAAAAGCCGCTGGCGACTGATCACGCCAGGGCCCTGGAGATGACCGAACTGGCTGAGCGCCTCGGACTGATCAACATGGTCAACCTGACCTATCGCAACATCCCGCAACTGCAGAAGGCGCATGAGCTGATCGCGGCAGGCGCCATCGGCGAGGTCAAGCATATTGAGGCCAGCTACCTGCAAAGCTGGCTGGTCTCGAAGGCCTGGGGCGACTGGCGGACTTCCCCGACTTGGCTCTGGCGACTCAGCACCGCGCACGGCTCCAACGGCGTGCTCGGCGACGTCGGCATCCACATCCTCGACTTCGCGTCATATGCTGCCGGCGTCGATTACAAGACCGCGTTCATCCGCCTGCAAACCTTCCACAAGGCCGAAGATTCCCGGATCGGCGAATATGACCTCGACGCCAACGACTCCTTCATCATGACTGCCGAAATGGAAAATGGGGCCATGGCGGCGATCCACGCCACTCGCTGGGCCACTGGCCATCTAAACGACCTGCGCCTGCGGATCTATGGGGAAAAAGGCGGCATCGAGCTCACCGATACAAACCACACGCCAAAATTGATGACCTGCGTCGGCGACGATGTCGAAGCCGCAAAATGGACCGAAGTCGCCGCCGAGCCGACGCCAACCAATTATGCCCGCTTCACCGAAGCCGTCCGCACCGGCATCAATCAGGAACCCTCGTTCCGCCACGCCGCTAACTTGCAGCGCATCATCGACTTGGCTGCGGTCACCGAGAAAGACCGCACGGAACATGAAGCAACGGACGCGGCAGAAACGCTGGGCTAATCACCCCGAAGAAAGCCCAATTAGCGCTTGATCCTAACCGTACCGGGCGTTACACCCGGTTTCGCCTGGACCTCCCTCCGGGCCAGCATTGTCGTTCCGGGTGCGGACGGCCAATGTCGCCGTTACGCGGCGTCTTTTCGCAAGCATCCAGGACATGACCATGACCACCGCCTCGGCTGCCGCAACCGGCACCGGTGTGCCACCCAGGAATTCTGCCCGCCGCATCCTTGCCGCGAGCATGATCGGCACCACCATTGAATTCTTCGACTTTTACATCTACGCCACCGCCGCGGTGATCGTATTCCCGAAGCTGTTTTTCCCGGCTGGCGACGAAGCCTCGGCGCTGCTGCAATCGCTAGCCACCTTCGCCATCGCCTTCTTCGCCCGCCCCATCGGCGCGGCATTTTTCGGCCATTTCGGCGACAAGGTTGGCCGTAAGGCAACGCTGGTTGCGGCGCTGCTGACCATGGGCATTTCCACCGTGCTGATCGGCGTGCTGCCGACCTACGCGCAAATCGGCGTTGCGGCGCCGCTGCTGCTGGCAATGTGCCGGCTCGGGCAGGGCCTTGGCCTCGGCGGTGAATGGGGCGGCGCCGTGCTGCTGGCCACCGAGAACGCACCTCCGGGCAAGCGCGCCTGGTACGGCATGTTCCCACAGCTCGGGGCGCCCGTTGGCTTCTTCTTCGCCACCACCATTTTCCTGCTGCTGGCCCACTTCATGGGCGACGAGATGTTCATGGCTTGGGGCTGGCGCATTCCCTTCCTCGCCAGCGCTATCCTCGTAATCTTCGGCCTGTTCATCCGCCTGCAGATCACCGAGACGCCTGAGTTTTCGAAGGCCGTAGAGCGTGCCGAACGCGTCGAGGTGCCATTCCTCAGCGTCTTCAAGTCGCACAAGCTGAGCCTGCTGCTCGGCACCATGGCGGCGCTCGCCACCTTCGTGCTGTTCTACATCATGACCGTGTTCTCGCTGAGCTGGGGCACCAATGCCCTCGGCTATAGCCGTGAGGAATTCCTGATCCTGCAGATGGTCGGCGTCTGCTTCTTCGGCTTCGGCATTCCGGTCGCAGCAGTCCTCGCCGATCGCCGCGGCATGCGCCCGGTCATGGTCTGCGTCTCGATCAGCATCGCGCTGTTCGGCCTGTTACTCGGACCACTATTCGGCTCGGGCAATATGTGGGGCGTGCTGGCCTTCCTCTGCATCGGGTTCTTCCTGATGGGCATGACCTATGGCCCACTCGGCACCGCACTGGCCGCGCCGTTCCCCACCGCCGTGCGCTACACCGGCGCCTCGCTCACCTTCAACCTCGGCGGCATTTTCGGCGCCTCGCTGGCCCCCTACATCGCCACCTACCTCGCCAGCACCTACGGCCTCCACACCGTAGGCTACTACATGATCCTGGCCGCACTG
>JAQGKG010000104.1 GCA_028290245.1 Devosia sp.
ATGACTACCGTCGGCATTGTCGGACTCGGCATGATGGGAAGGGGGGTGGCAGCGAACCTGCTGCGCGCGGGCTTTTCCGTTGTAGGCTTCGATAGCGACCAGAGTGCAGTCTCGCGGCTCGAGACCATCGGAGGCACCGGCGCGCCGTCACTCGCCGAGCTGGGCCAATTGTCCGATCACGTCATGATTATCGTGATGACCGGTCAACAGGTGCTCGCGGTCGTCGATGACGAGAACGGCGTTTCCGTCAATATGCGCCCCGGCACATTGCTGACGGTCATGTCCACGGTTGGCCGTGCAACCATGACGACGGTCGCCGATATCTGTGCGCGGCATGCCCTGTCGCTGATAGATGCGCCGATAACCGGCGGGCCACAGGCGGCGGAGGATGGTACGCTGACCATGATCGTGGCGGGCGACGAGGACACGTTGGCGCGCGCCGACGCCACCTTTCGCGCAATCAGCGCGCGGCGCGTTGTCGTCGGCACTACGCCAGGCCAGGCACAGGTGGTCAAGGCTTCCCTGCAGATCGTCGTTGCCGGCACCGCAGCGGTCGTCGCCGAAGCATTCAGCTTCGCTGATGCTGCTGGAATCGACGGTGCCGTCGTCAGTGAAGTGCTCGGAAGCAGTGTTGCAGCGAGCCCCTTGCTGGGTGTTGCGACCCGCTCGATGCAGACCGAGACCTATTCCGGCACCGGCTCGCCGCTCTCCCTCATTGCCAAGGATATGAAGATCGTCTCAGACGTTGCCGTCGAGACCCAGGCGCATCTGCCGGTATTCGACCTGGTCTCCGACCGGGTCAGTTTGGCCGAACAGCGCTTTGCAGGGGAAGATGTCTGGGCGCTGCGAAAGCTGCCCCGAACGTCATAAGGCGGAAATCACAAATTGCCGGACCTGTTCAGTTAGCCACATCCTGAACAGGCGCACGGGCCGCCGGTCACCGCGACCTTTTGGAAAGACGAAATGGTAGTCATGTCGGCTTTTGATTCTGGGCAGGCCAGGTGGAATGATGAGGCGATCGTCCGAGAACTCGCCGTCGAGGAGGAAATCAGGCATGACCGCAAAGCCAAGTCCTGCTTTTGCCGCCTGCAGCGTCATGTCAAAATGTTCGAACTGCGGGCCAGCCGGCACTGACAGGCTTTCGACGCCTGCGCCGGAAAACCAATCCTGCCACGCCGATGGTCGCGTGGAGTGGTGTAGCAGCAGCTCACCCAGAAGTTCGTTGGGGACCATGGGTCTCTGCCTCGCCCCCAACGCATGGGGCGCACACACCACCACCGTGTGCTCACCCATAAGGCGTTCCATCTGTACGACGGTTGAACCGGGCCAATCTTCCGCACCGTAAAGGATCGCGGCGTCGATTTCAGGGGTCGCTGCGAAGTCAAAGGCATAATGCCGCGCGACGAGATTGATAGTAACGCGTGGGTGCAGCTTCCTGAACTGCGCCAGGCGCGGAATAAGCCACTTTGTCCCGAAGGTTGGGTGAATGGCCAACGTCAACACGTCGCTGCAGCGCTCGCGGGCTATCAGGTCTTTGGTGGCGGATTCCAGGGTATCAAGGCCAGACCGAACCTGGCTCAGGTATGCCTCGCCGACCGGCGTCAAGGCGACGCCACCGATATGCCGCTGGAATAGGGCGACGCCGAGCATCCCCTCCAATGCCCCAATCTGTCGGCTGACAGCGCTCTGCGTCAGGGACAGCTCAGCGGCGGCTCGGGTGAAGTTGAGGTGCCGGGCGGCGGTTGAAAAGGCAAGGAGCTGTATCAACGGTGGTAGGTTTCGCCGCGAGACGCCATAGATTTGGCCGGCCAGCTGCGCCGAATGTTCATCGTTGAAGTCCGGCCGCGCCGCGGCAGGGCCTGAACCACTGGGGAACGAAGGGTCGAACCGCATCGCCGATGTCATTCGAGCCTCCATTTCGTGCCCTAGCGGGACAACAGGTCTCGCCAGGTCACCTTTGGCTCAAAGCCCAGTTTTTCCCTGGCGTGGTTGGCGTCGAAAATGCTGGCGGTGGGCAATGCGTCATAGATGCCTGGCTTGCGAACGGCCGGCAGCGATCCGAGTCGTTCGGACATCAGTTCCAGGGTGGGTCGCTCATTGTATCCATCCGTCGCGCCGACGAAGAAGCAGTCGAAACTGCCGTCCGCCAGGTTGAGCGCCAGAATGAAAGCATCGGCAACATCTTCCGGGGCCACGTAGCTCCAGTAATGATAATTGTTTACGTCGGCGCCGCGGGCTTCGATTTCCCGATATTCCGGTGCGAAGACGATGTGGCCCGGGCGAATGGCCAGTACCTCAAGCTGGCCGCGATCAGCAAAGGACTTACCGATCACCTCCGACAGCGCCTTGCTCAGGGAGTAGGGGTCCATCGGGCGGACCGGATGCTTCTCGTCGACGGGCAGATATTGCGGAGCCCAGTTCTTGGGGTTGTGATGCAGTCCGGTCGCGGAGTCGCTCGAGGCGATGACGGCGCGTTTCACACCGGCCTGTTCTGCCGCGAAGAGGATAGACCATGTACCGACGGTGTTGACCGAGAAGCACTCCTGCGCCGAGGCAACGCGAGGGTTTGGAATGGCGGCCAGGTGGATGACCGCGTCCGCCTCGACCGACTTCAACGCACTCGTCAGAGCGTCGCTGTCCGTGATCGACACCTTGATGAAGCCAACGTCTTCCTGGGGCGGAACTTGGTCAAGGACGGTTATGCGCGCCTCGGCCTTGAGCTTCTTGATGATATAGTCACCAAGTCGGCCGCTGCCCCCGGTGATGACGATGCTCTTGTACTGCATTTGAATCATTGCCTTATGAATTTGGCCGAACCGGCAGGTCGATCCAGCGACCTTCTTCATTGGATCGGTAGATGGCTGCTTCGATCTCGACATTGCGCAGGTATTCGCGCGCCGTATTCTCGATCGGCGTGCCGTCGCGAAGGTGGTCGACGACGTGCTTCTGCAGGGCGAAGACGCAGTCGCCACCATAGCCGCGATTTTCCCAACGGTAGCTGTGCTGCGTTTCGCGCTCTCCCTTCTTCCGCAGGAAGATGCGGGCGTCGCCGTCCAGCCGGATGTTGCCGGCCGATCCATCCACTTGCAAGGAACCCATGGTCAGGCGTGGGTTTTCCGCTTCATTGTCGTGCAGGCGATTGCCGTCGAACAGGCCTGCAGCGCCATTTTGAAAGGCGAACGTGACCAGCCCGGCATCCTCGCCGGCGATGACGGGGTTCAGCCTGCGAAGCCTGCCGAACACGCCGGTGATCTCGCCCATCAGGAACCGAAAGACGTCGATGGAATGGATGCCGGTCTCGTGAATCAGGAACCTGGGCATTTTCTGGAAGTATGGCTGACGGTCGAGATAGGCGCTCGGACCCTGTCCGTCGCCGGGACGCAGCCGAAAGGTGACGCTGTAGGGGTCGCCAATGGCGCCGGACTGGATAAGCCGTCCAATCTCGCGGTTCCATGGTTTCCAGCGCCAGTTCTCGTGGGCCACCAATAGCGTATCGGTCGCTTCGGCTGAAGCGATCATCTCTTCAGCATCGGCCTCGCTGGGTGCCAGAGGCTTTTGGCAGATAGCCGGTATCTGCCGCGCAGCCGCAAGGCCGACCAGGTGTGCGTGGCTCTCGGGCGTTGTGATGACGTCCACGAGATCCGGGGCCGTTTTGTCCAGCATGGTCTGGGGATCACTGAAAACTTCGGCCACACCGTAGCGCTCGGCAAATTCCTTGCCGCGTTCCACGTTGGAGTTGACGCATAGCCCAACGAGTTCGACCCCGGGAATTCGCTGCCACGCATCATAGTGGTATTGGCTGAAGAAGCCGGTTCCAAACGTGGCGACGCGCAGAGGGTTCATGTGTCGGTGCCTCCTAGCACTGGTGCATATACCACAATATGGCATATCAATTCTCTATAAGAAAGACTGGGTGCATTCGAAAGACAGGGAAAAGTGCGCCGCGCGTGGCTTCTCTGTCGATGACCAGGGAGGATTGTCCAGCCATGCAGCAGTGAAATCACGCAGCTTGTGCAGGCGCGTCGCGTGCACAACCAGCGCCGCGTCTATGGTACGATCATCCTTGCCGCGCAAGCGCTTCTCGTCGGTCTTGATCGCCGTGGCGGCGCTGTCTGCCACCCAGTATTCGACGCCGCAGATGCCGCTGGCGGCCATGCTCGCGTGTTCAACTTGGGCAAGGTCGAGGGCGGGAGACCCATGGGTAAAGCGAATGGCGGCGACATAACCTCCCGCCCAGCCAAAATTTGCCACCCTTCGGCAAACAGTCCGGGAATTATTTCGTATCAATGGCTGGCACAGCAGGCTCCAGGGCGTGGGATTGTTGACACGCTGGAGGTACTCCTCGCTCGCCAGCACGCCGGGGCTGTCCACTTCATAGCGGATGAAGAGGCGTTCCACACCCTCGTCAAGCGCCTCATAGCGCCGAGCGGACAGAAAACCGGGCACTGACAGCCGCTCGGGGTGGTGTTCCCGGTCATACCAGTCGAGCATCTCATCCTCCCGTCCGATCGCTAGATCGTGCCAGATGGCCAGGATACCCATTTTACCTCGCTGCATGATGAGTTCCATTTATTTCGCAATGAGAATTGACATGCCACATAGTTGAACATTACGCTAGTACACATGCCGAACTGGATCATAAGGGAGGGCAATATGACCACCGAAAGTTGGACGCCTGCGAAGATCCCGATGTTGATCGACGGGCAGTGGCTGCACGGCGAAGCCTTCCGCGACATTATCGATCCTTACCGTGGCGGTGTCGTCGCACACGCCGCGGAGTCGAACGCGAGTGAGGTGGATGCGGCGCTCAAGGCTGCGGTAGCGGCGCGCAAGGGCATGGCCGATATGCCCGGCTACAAGCGCGCAGAGATCCTGCGGCGGGTCGGCGTCCTTCTCGAGGAACGCGTGGATCGCGTCGCCGAAATCATGTCGCGCGAGACCGGCAAGGCCATCAAGGATGCCAAGGGTGAGATTGCGCGGTCTGCCGATACCATTTCGCTGTCGGCAGAAGAGGCCATCCGCATCCAGGGCGAGCATATTCCGCTCGATGGATCGGCCATGGGCGCCGGAAAGATAGCGGTCATGCTGCGTTTTCCGGTCGGCGTGGTGGCTGGCATTTCCCCGTTCAATGCACCATTCAATCTGGCCGCTCACAAGCTCGCGCCGTCCTTCGCCGCCGGAAATACAACGGTGCTGAAATGCCCGCCGCAGGCGCCGCTGACGGTTCATAGCTTGGTGGAGATGTTCCACGACGCCGGTGCGCCAGCCGGCTCCGTCAACTCGCTCTACGGTGATATGGCCGGCCCCGCACTGGTGACCGATCATCGTGTGGATTTCATCACCTTTACCGGTTCGACCCGCGCCGGTGCCCATATCAAGGCGGCGGCGGGCCTCAAGCGATCGACGCTGGAACTGGGCGGCAACGGCGTGACGATCGTCTGTGCCGATGCCGATATCGAGGTCGCAGCGGTCGCCTG
>JAQGKG010000049.1 GCA_028290245.1 Devosia sp.
CGGCGCGCCGGGCGAGCTGCCACAGGGCGGCGAAACAGTGGTCGAATTCCCCAACAACCACCTGGGCTATGCCTACACCTGGTACGGCTTCGCCATCGTCGCCGTGGTCATGCTGGTATATTGGATCTGGCGCGAGCGGGCCAACCGCAAAGCTTGAGCCAGCAAACTTGCGGTTCAGCGCCTGTTTGACTAGGTTGCAACAATTCTAAAAGGGCAGCTTTCCCGAATGCAGTTTGTCTCTACGCGCGGCCAGGCGCCCGTGCTTGGCTTTTCCGACGCAGTTTTGGCGGGTCTGGCTTCCGATGGCGGGCTCTATGTGCCGCAGACCTGGCCCCAGATCAGTGCCGCCGAAATCGCCGGTTTTGCCGGCAAGCCTTATGCCGATGTCGCCTATGACATCATCAGCCGCTTTGTCGGCGACGAAATCGCGCCCGCCAAGCTCAAGGCCATCCTCAACGACTCCTACGCCGTGTTCCGTCATCCATCGGTGACGCCGCTGGTCGAGATCGAGCCAAATCATTTCGTGCTGGAGCTGTTCCACGGGCCCACGCTGGCGTTCAAGGACGTGGCCATGCAGTTCCTCAGCCGGGTGATGGATCACGTCCTGCTCGAACGCGGCCTCAAGGCGACCATCGTCGGCGCCACCTCGGGCGACACTGGCTCTGCCGCCATCGAGGCGTTCCGTGGGCGTGACACTACCGACATTTTCATCCTGCATCCGCAGGGCCGCACCTCGGTGGTGCAGCGCCGGCAGATGACCACGGTGCTCGATCCCAACGTCCACAACATCGCCATTGATGGCACGTTTGACGACTGTCAGGATATCGTCAAGGCGATGTTCAACAACCACAATTTCCGCGACCGCGTGCGCCTGTCGGGCGTCAACTCCATCAACTGGGGTCGCATCGTCGCGCAGATCGTCTACTACTTCACGTCCGCGGTTTCGCTGGGCAGCCCGCATCGCAAGGTCAGCTTCACCGTGCCGACCGGCAATTTCGGTGACGTCTTCGCCGGCTATTGCGCCAAGGCCATGGGCCTCCCGATCGAAAAGCTGATCATTGCCACCAATGCCAATGACATCCTGCGCCGTACCATGGATACCGGCCGCTACGAGATGAACGGCGTGGCGCCGACCATCAGCCCGTCGATGGACATCCAGATTTCGTCCAACTTCGAACGCCTGCTGTTTGAGAGCGCCGGGCGCGATGCATCGGCTGTCATGCGCATGATGGACGGCCTTAAGCAATCCGGTGGCTTTGCCGTACCAGAGAACGCCCTGGCCGCCATCCGCCGCGACTTCGCTGCCGGCACCACTGGCGAGGCCGAGACCAAGGCGACGATTTCGATGACTCTGAGGGCCGCCGGCTATCTGCTCGATCCGCATACGGCCGTCGGCGTCAATGTCGCCCGCCATCAGGCCCATGGCGCAACACCTATGATCACCCTGGGCACCGCCCATCCGGCAAAATTCCCGGCCGCGGTGCACGAAGCGACCGGCTTTGAGCCATCGCTGCCGACCTGGCTGGCCGATTTGCATGCGCGCGAAGAACGCTTCAGCGTGCTTCCTAACGATCAGTCTGCCATTGAAGATTTCATTTCAGCGCGTACGCGCGTTGCCTGACGAATTCGAGCGCCGGCGGTCGCATGACTGTGTGGCCTCGGGGAGGAGCCTAGCGTGAGCGTACAATCGACGACCCTGGACAACGGCATGGTGGTGCTCACCGACGACATGCCGCATCTCGAAAGTGCATCGCTTGGCGTCTGGGTGAAAGCCGGCGCCCGCAGCGAGCGCAAGACCGAGCACGGCATTTCGCATCTGCTCGAGCACATGGCCTTCAAGGGCACCACCTCGCGCACCTCGCTGCAGATCGCTGAAGCCATCGAGAACGTCGGCGGCGATCTCAATGCCGCGACCTCAATCGAGCACACCGGCTATTTCGCCCGCGTGCTGAAAGACGACGTGGTTCTGGCCGCCGACATCCTGTCGGACATATTGCAGAATTCGCTATTCGACGAGGACGAGCTGACCCGCGAGAAGCAGGTCATCGTCCAGGAAATTGGCGCAGCGCGCGACAATCCCGACGATCATGTCTTCGACCTGTTTCAGGCGGCGGCCTTCCCGACGCAGCCGATCGGCCGGACCATTCTGGGCACCGTCGATTCGGTGCGCGACATTACGGCCGACACCGTCCGCAAATACATGAACCGCAACTATGTCGGCGACCACATGGTCATCGCCGCAGCCGGTAGCGTCGATCATGAAGGCTTGGTCGAAGTGGCGCGCGAACGCTTTGCCGATCTCAAGCCCAATGGCGCCCCGGCGCCGCAGCGCGCTGAGTATCAGGGCGGCGAAGAACGGCTGATCTCCGAACACGAGCAGGCACACATCGTCATCGGCTTCGAAGGCCGGGCCTATAACGCCGACGGCTTCTATGCCGCGCAGGTGCTGGCTTCGATCTTGGGGGGCGGCATGAGCTCGCGCCTGTTTCAGGAAGTCCGCGAAAAGCGTGGCCTGTGCTACTCGGTCTATTCGTTCCACTGGGCCTTCGCCGATAGTGGCGTGTTTGGCGTAGCGGCAGCGACCGGCGAAGACGAGGTGGCCGATCTGGTCCCTGTCGTGCTCGACGAACTCAAGCGCGCTACCGAAAGCATCACAGAAGACGAAGTGATCCGCGTTCGCAACCAGATCCGCGCCGGCTTGCTGATGTCGCTGGAAAGCCCGTCTGCCCGCGCTGGTCAGCTTGCCCGCCAGCAAATCCTGTGGGGCCGCCCGATCCCCATGCTGGAAACGGTGGAGCGCATCAACGCCATCACCACCCAGCGCGTGCAGGATGTGGCCGAGCAGATTTTCACCAAAGGTATTCCGACGCTGGCGGGTATCGGTCCGATCGGCAATTTGCCCGATCTGGGCGCCATCAGCGACCACCTGAAGCGCTGAGGCGGCTAGTCCACCATGCCATGGCCCTGGTCATCCCCCGCTCCCCTGATCGCGCTGCGTGGGCAGCGCGTCATGCTGCGCCTGCCGCAGATGAGCGATTATGATGCCTGGTACCAGCTCCGCCATTCCAGCCGCGACTTCCTGAAACCGTTCGAGCCACGCTGGACCGAAGCCGATCTGGGCCGACGGGTGTTTGCCATGCGGGTCAAGCGGGCCCGCATCGAGGCGGAGGAGGGGACCGATTATTCATTCTTCATTTTCCTGACCGAGGGCACCCAGCAAACGTTGGTGGGCGGCGTAACCCTGTCAAATATCCGGCGCCGCGCAGCACAGTTCGTCAATCTCGGCTACTGGATGGGCCAGCAGTTTGCCGGCAAGGGCCTGATGACCGAGGCGGTCGCGGCAAGCCTGCCGTTCGTGTTCGATACCCTTGACCTGCACAGAATCCATGCGGCTTTCCTGCCGGGAAATATGGCGTCGCGCCGCGTGCTGGAGAAAAACCACTTCGTCGAAGAAGGGTTTGCCGAGAGCTATCTGCAGATCAACGGACGCTGGGAAGACCATGTGCTGTTCGGCCTGACCCGTGAGCGCTACGAGATCGGGCGCTACACCGGACGTCGCGTTTAAACCTTGTGGCCATTCGGCAACAGTCTGCTAACCTTGTCGTAAGCGTCAATCCCCGCTACCAAAGCGTGCTCCCGCCAAGAGGATGCCGTCGCAAGGCGCGGTCACTTCTTCGAACATTGCTTTGGGCGTTGCCACAATGAAGCCTACCGCAGGATATAATCGCCCCTGATGCGCCACCTCTTTGCACTTGCGATGTGTCTTGCGTTCGCGCTGGGCGCCATGGCCCCAGCCGCCGCTTTTGAAGTTATTTCCGTCCCCGAAGACGTCAACGCCGTGAATCTGAGCGACGTGGTTGAGATTCAGCCCGGCCCAGAGGGGCGCGTTCAGCTATCCACCGCGCCGGGCGAGGATGGCATCATTCGCCGCATCGAAGTTTTGGCCAGCCAGCAGGGCACCACGCCGAATTTTGCGCTGTTCGCGCTGCGTAACGAGGGCGACCAACAGATCGAACGCCTGCTCGTGGCGCCATTCTTCCGCCTGCCTGGCTCCGGCATTTTCCAGCCCGATCTCGGCTCCGAACGCCTGAGCGCCCTGACCCCTAGCGCCGGCATTCGTCCGGTCCGCCTCGTCGATAGCGAAGCCGATGTGTTCGAGGTGACGCTCGACCCCGGCGCCACGGTGACTTTCGTGGCCGAACTCGCGGGCGCCCAACTGCCCGAACTCTATCTGTGGCAGCCCAACGCCTACCGCGACTATGTGAACTCGTTCACGCTGTTCCGCGGCGTGGTGTTGGGCGTTGCCTCGCTGGCCGCGATATTTTTGACCATTATGTTTGTGGTCAAGGGCCGCGGCGTGTTCCCGGCGACCGCGGCTTTTGCCTGGGCGGTGCTGGCGTACCTGTTGATCGATTTTGGTGTGCTTGGCCGTATTCTCGGCCTGCCAGCAGGTGGCGTGCAGCCTTTGCGTGCAGCGGCCGAGGCGGGCATAGCCACGACTCTGGCTGGGTTCCTGTTTATCTATCTCAACCTGCATCGCTGGCATCTGCGCTTTATCCATCTGGCGCTTGGCCTCGCGGCGCTGTTCCTGGCGCTGTTCGGCTTTGCCTTCTTCCAGCCCGCCATAGCCGCATCCATCGCGCGGCTGGTGCTGGCCTTGCTCGGCGTCTCCGGCTTCTTCCTGATCCTATTGCTGGCCTTGCGTGGCTACGATCGAGCCGTGCTGCTGGTGCCGACCTGGATCATCCTGATCGCCTGGCTATTTTATTCCTGGCTGGTGCTGTCCGGTCAGGTCTCCAACGACGTGGCCCAACCTGCCGTCGGAGGCGGCCTCGTGCTCATCGTCATGTTGCTCGGTTTTACCGCAGTGCAGCACGCCTTCTCGGAAGGGCAGGTGTCTATCGGCACGCTGTCGGAAGTCGAGCGCCGCGCCCTGGCGCTTACCGGCTCCGGCGATTTCGTGTTCGACTGGAATATCGAGCGTGACCGCGTTTCCGTCAGCGATGAACTGGCGACCCGTCTCGGCGAAAAACGCGGTGCGCTGCGCGGTGCCATCAAGCGCTGGCTTGACCGCGTCCATCCCGATGACCGCGACCGCTTCCGTACGGCCTTCGATACGCTGGTCGAACTGCGTCGCGGCAAGGTTTCCTCTGACATGCGGATTGCCAGCCACGATGGCAGCTATCGCAGCTTCCGCATGCGGGTAAAGCCGGTGCTAGGCGGCGATGGCCAGGTCAACCGCATCGTCGGCACACTGCAGGACGTCACCGAAGACCGCGCCTCGCGCGAGCGCCTGCTGCACGACGCCGTGCACGATAGCCTGACCGGCCTGCCCAACCGCATGCTGTTCCTCGACCGGTTGGAGCGCGCCCTGGTGCGTGCCCGCACACCGGGCGGCACCAAGCCTGCGGTGTTCCTGATCGATATCGACCGCTTCATGGAGCTCGAAGAACGCATCGGTCACTCCGCCGCCGACTCGGTGCTGCTGGCGATTTCCCGCCGCATCGCCCGCATTATGCGTCCGCTCGATACCGTGGCCCGTGTCACCGGCGACCAGTTCGCGGTGATTCTCGCCTCCGAGCAGGCGGCTGGCAAGATCGCCGAAACCGCCGAGCAAATCCGCAAGGCGCTCAAGGCCCCGTTCAACTTCGGCGACCGCGACCTGACGCTATCCTGCTCCATCGGCGTCACCATCTATGACAGCAATCCGGCCACGGCTGCCGACGTGCTGCGCGATGCCGAACTAGCCATGTATTACGCCAAGCGCCTGGGCGGCGACCGCATCGAGGCCTATCGCGCCTCGGCCCGCTCCATTGCTGCCTACAACCGCGCCAGCGAGGAAGACCTCGAGCGCGGCATGTCGCAGGGCGAGCTACAGGTACAGTTCCAGCCCGTCATGGACATGATTTCGGGCAAGATCGCCGGTGCCGAGGCGCTGATGCGCTGGCTGCACCCGACGCGCGGCCCGGTGGCGCCGACTGAATTCATCGCGCTGGCCGAACGCTCCGGCCAGATCGAGCGTCTGGGACGCATCGCCTTCGAACAGGCCGCCTTCCAGATGCGCGACTGGATGACCACCATGCCCGGCCTGTCCGAGGAGTTCTTTATCTCGGTCAACATGTCGCCTAGCCAGTTGGCGGCCAAGAACCTGCTCAACGAAATGCGGGCGGTGATCGAGCAAAATCCCGGCATTGCCAGCCATCTAAAGCTCGAGTTGACCGAGTCGCAGGTGATGACCAATCCGGAACACTCGGCATATATGCTCGATGCACTG
>JAQGKG010000063.1 GCA_028290245.1 Devosia sp.
TCGCGGCACGCTTTGTGTGTCGTCACAGGTCGGCTTCACGCTGACCTGCTCGTTCTGCCATACCGGCACCCAGAAGCTGGTGCGTAACCTGACGGCGGGCGAAATCCTCGGCCAGGTGCTGATGGCCCGCGAGCGTCTCGGCGATTTCCCGGGCGGTTCGCGTCCCGACGATGGGGGCCTCGTTCCGTCCGACGGCAGCCGCGCCATCACCAATATGGTAATGATGGGCATGGGCGAGCCGCTGTATAATTACGAAGCCGTCAAGCAGGCGCTGCTGATTGCCTCGGCGGGTGACGGCATGAGCCTCTCCAAGCGTCGCATCACGCTGTCGACTTCGGGTGTCGTGCCGTTCATCGAGCCGACCGGCCGCGAAATCGACGTCATGCTGGCGATTTCGCTGCATGCGACCAACAACGACCTGCGCGACGTGCTGGTGCCGATCAACAAGAAGTGGCCCATCGAGGAACTTCTCGAGGCCTGCCGCACCTATCCCGGCGTTTCCAATTCCCGCCGCATCACCTTCGAATATGTGATGCTCGACGGCATCAACGACAGCGACGCCGACGCCCGCGAACTGGTGCGTCTGCTGGCCAATATTCCGGCCAAGATCAACCTGATCCCATTCAATCCCTGGCCGGGCGCCAACTACGGCACCTCGCCGTCGTCACGCATCGAGCGCTTTGCCGATATCGTCAACAAGGCCGGCTATGCCAGCCCGGTCCGCACCCCGCGCGGCCGCGATATCTTCGCCGCTTGCGGCCAGCTCAAGAGCGAAAGCGAACGCCTGAGCAAGAAAGACCGCGACGCATTGGCTGGGGTTAGTTTCTAATCACGCGTGATGACCCAGATGGCGTGGATCAGGCCGGGGAAGTAGCCCAGTAGGGTCAGTAGGATGTTGAGCCAGAATTGCAGGCCCAATCCGACCTGCAGGAAAACGCCGACTGGTGGAATGATCACCGATAAAATGATGCGTAGTACGTCCATGGATTTGCCCCTGAGTTAACGGAGCAAACAGGAAAGGACCGAAATCGTTCCTACTTGCAGCCTTCAGCCAACAGGATTGTCGCGGCAAAGGCCATAAACACGGCGGCGAAACTCCAGTTCAGCGCTTTGCTGACCCAGGCGTTATCGCGCAGCGTCGTGGTCAGCCATTCGGCGAACAGCACTGTGGCGATGACCACCGGTAGCGAGATGATGATGAATTCGGCGCCAAGGAACAGCAGCTTGCTGGCGGCTGCCGGATCATCCGCCGAAATGAACTGCGGCAGGAAGGTCACGAAGAACAGCGCCACCTTGGGGTTGGTCAGGTTGATCGCCAAGCCTGTGAGGTGGCTTTGGCACAGGCTCGGTTGCTTGCCTGCAGCGCGGGTGACCAGAATGCCGCCGCCCGAGCGGATGGCCTGGATGGCGAGCCAGACCAGATAGAGCGCGCCGATGATCTTCAGCGCCCAGAAAGCGGCTGGTGCCGCGACGATCAGCACCGAGATGCCGAAGGCGACGAGCGCGGTATGCACGGCAATGCCGGTGCTGGTGCCGAGGATGGCGGCAAATCCATGTGTGCGACCGAAATTCATGGTGCGCGAGACGAACAGCGCCATGTCGGGGCCTGGCGTCACTGCGAGCACGAAGCCAGCCAGGGCGAAGGTGAGGATTACCGAGAGGTCGGGAACGAATGCGGGCATGGTGACCTCAAGAATCTTGCCGCTGACAATTGCACGCGCGCCCTCACCTGAATAGGGTGCGGCCGATTTCCGGCCGTTACGGCCACCTCAATTGCGACGGCGAAAAATGGCAAAAGACATTAAAAAGATCGTGCTCTCCTATTCCGGCGGTCTTGATACCTCGATCATGCTTAAGTGGCTGCAGGAGCATTATCAGGCGGAGATTATCACCTTTACTGCCGACCTTGGTCAGGGTGAGGAATTAGAGCCAGCGCGCAAGAAGGCCGAGATGTTCGGCATCAAGGACATTCGCATCGTCGATGTTCGCGAGGAATTCGTGCGCGATTTCGTGTTCCCGATGTTCCGCGCCAATACGGTGTACGAGGGTCAGTATCTGCTCGGCACTTCGATCGCGCGGCCGGTGATCACCAAGCATCTTGTGCAGATCGCCCAGGAAGTCGGCGCCGATGCGATTGCGCATGGCTCTACCGGCAAGGGTAATGATCAGGTTCGCTTCGAGTTGACTGCCAATGCACTGATGCCTGAACTCAAGGTAATCGCGCCGTGGCGTGAATGGGAGCTGCGCAGCCGCACGCAACTGCTGGAATATGCCGAGCGCCACCAGATACCAATCTCCAAGGACAAGCGCGGCGAGGCTCCGTTCTCGGTCGACGCCAACCTGCTACATACGTCGTCCGAGGGCCTAGTGCTGGAAGATCCCGCGGTACCCGCGCCCGATTACATTGCGCAGCGTACCGTCGATCCGGAAAAGGCGCCCGATACGCCTGAGATCATCATCATCGGCTATGAAAAGGGCGATCCCATCTCGGTCAATGGCGTCAAGCTGTCGCCCGCAGAATTGCTGACCAAGCTCAACGAGTTGGGCGGCAAGCACGGCGTTGGCCGGCTCGATCTAGTCGAGAATCGTTTTGTCGGCATGAAATCGCGCGGTCTCTATGAAACCCCCGGCGGCGCTATCATGCTGGTGGCGCATCGCGGCATCGAGTCGATCACGCTCGACCGCGGCGAGGCTCATCTCAAGGATGAGCTGATGCCCAAATA
>JAQGKG010000064.1 GCA_028290245.1 Devosia sp.
AACCGACCCAGAGGGTGATCTCTTCGCCGCCCAAGTATGGGATGGCGACGTTTTCCAGCACTTTGACGAACTCGGCCGAGCGAGCGGGCGCGGCGATGGAAACGGGAATGGTGTGCTTTTCGGAGAATACTGCCTGACCGTCACGCTCGACGGCGAAGCGGATTGGCGCGTTAACCGTCGACTGCGTGCCTGCGGGTCCGAGCAAGACGCGGCCTTCGACGCCCATGTTGACGGTGATCAGGCCGTTGGACACCACGCAGTTGCGCGACGTTTCGGCGATGACGCCCTGGTACTGCAGTGCCCTGGGGTCGCCGGTGCGGCCGCTACCATAATAGAACATCGCTTCGCTGCCGGCCCGCACCCGAATCTGCGGGCAGGTGGTGGCTATAGCTGGCAGCGCATTGGTTTGCGCCTGGGCTACGGCCGCCGGGCTGGCAGTGGCGTTCTGCAGCTGCTGGGTCTGTGCGGCGTTGCCGCTACCAAACAGGCCCCCCATCGAGCAGGCGGTTAGCAGGGTTGCCGTGGCGGTTGCAGCCGAAAGGCGCAGCACTGAGGAAAGGACGTGGTTCATCGAGTATCTCCTGACGCGGACACTAGCTTCTGGCGGCTTCGAGCGCCATGAGGATGGCGGGAGCACCGCTGGCGTTCACGCCCGGCGCGTCTTCGACGAAAACGGCATCGGCGACGCCGTCACGAATGATCATGGCGGTGCGGGCAAAGCGCTTGCCCATGCCGGCGCCGGAATAATCCTTGGCAAGGCCCATGGCCTCGGCCAGTTCGCCATTGCCGTCGGCGATGAAGTCGATGTCGCCCAGGGCGCCGGATGCTTCGGCCCAGGCGCGCATCACGTGGGCGTCGTTGACCGAGGCGCAGACGACCCGGTCGACACCGGCGGCGCGCAGCTTGGTGATGTTGGCGACAAAGCCTGGCAGGTGATTGACGTGGCAGGTCGGGGTGAAGGCGCCCGGCACGGCAAAGAACACCACGGTTCCGCTTCCCAGCACGACGTCGCTCGTCGTATCGGTCGTACCCTCGGCATTGACCAGCTTAACCGGCACAGACGGGATCGGACTGCCGTGATCGATCATGGATGATTTGCCCTGCCCTGTGGCCACCGTGCGGCGGCTTTTGTCTCTAGTGCATTGGGGATAAGGGGCTTTTACGCCACCGACAAGGCCTAATGGCCTTTTCCCCTTGCGCCGCTCACTCAGTCGCCGGCGCCGTTACGGTCCGCGTGACTTCGAAAGCGCCCATCCCGGTCAGGAAGGTGAGCTGAACCGCCTGATTTTCCAGATCGATAGCATCTCTTTTGCCCAGGATTGGAATGAGCACTAGGTTTGGTTCGGGGCTTTTTTGCGGCGTGCCGAATACCGGCTGGCCATCCGCCATGGCAGCTATCAACGAGGTGGGGTCGAGATCGGGATCGCTGACATAGACGGCCAGCATCGCGTCATCAGCCATTAGTTCGACTTTGCCGATCGGCTCAGGATCGTCGCGCCATTCGATTGGCGCCATCGCGAGAGCCTGCTTGATGCGCAGAACATTGGGGCGATCGGGTGCGGCATCCTGCAGCGACAGGGAGAAATGCGCCTGCGCCGGCAGGCAGATATCGGAGCAGATGCCCAGCATGGCATCGATCTCGGCGTAGGCCTCGCCCGGCGCGACGGTGACCTCGATGGGCAGCACGGTGGGGCCGAGGTAGACGTAATCGAGATAATCATCGGTCTCTTGGCGCGTTGGATAGGGCCAGACGATTTCATGGCCGAGCACGCCAGTCGAGGCGGCGAAATCCAGCACAGTGGGCAGGCCGGTATCGCCGGGCACCCGCCAGTAGGTCTTGCTGGTCTCGGGCATGTCGATTTCGAGACCGAGCAGCGTCGTGCCGTCCGCCTTGATATGGCCGCTGCTGATCAGCCGCAGCTTGACGCCGGGCGCCACTTCCTGCCACGGCGTTTCGCCCGCTGAAGCGGGCGCGACCAGCAGGGCAATGGTGCTCAGGATGATGGTGAGACGCATGGTGCAGGTATTAGCGCAGGATGGCGTTTAGAAATAGCTGACGGCCCATCATGCCTTCGTGATGTCGCTCCCAACTTGGCAGCGCGGGCCGTTTTGCCTACAATAAGCTCATGACATCGCTCGAAGGCCAATTCCTGATCGCCATGCCCGACATGGACGACGACCGCTTCGCAGAAAGCGTCATTCTCCTCGTCGGCCACGGGGACGAAGGCGCCATGGGGCTCGTGGTCAATCACGAATTGGCCAACCTGCGCTTTGCCGATATTCTCGATGAGCTGGACCTCGGCGATCCCGACGCGGTGATCCGCCTGCCCGATTCCATCCGTCAGCGCGTGGTGATGCGCGGGGGCCCGGTGGAAAAAGGCCGCGGCTTCGTGCTCCACTCGCCCGACTATACCAGCGGCAATACCTATCCCGTCACCGGCGGCATTTGCCTCACGGCCACTGTCGATATCCTCAAGGCCATGGCCTTCGGCCCGGCTCCACGCTCGGCGATGTTTGCCTTGGGCTGCTGCGGCTGGAGCGCCGGCCAGCTGGAATCCGAGATCATCGACAACGGCTGGCTCACCGCACCATTCAACCGCGAACTGCTGTTCGATACGCCCGTCGAAGATCGCTATGAGGCGGCTTTGGCGAGCCTGCACATCACGCGGGCAACGCTAAGCCCCGATGCTGGACACGCGTAGTTAGGTTACCGGATTACTTCGCCAATTGTGCCGCCAGATGCTTGGCGAACTCAGGCGCGGTCATCGCTGCACCAAACGCGAAGCCCTGACCCAGCCGGCAATCGAGTTGCTTTAGGCGTTCGATTTCGCTCGGCGTTTCCACACCCTCGGCGATAACTGACAGCCCGAGTTCGTGCGCTAGCGCCACGATGGCGCGGATGATCGGGACCTGGGTGTGGCCGGGGCCGCTGGTGTCGTTGATGGTGACGAAATCTGCGGGGATCTTGATGGTGTCGAACGGGAAGCGGTGCAGGTAGCTCAGCGATGAGTGGCCGGTGCCAAAGTCGTCCAGCGCCAGGCCCAGCCCCATGCCGCGCAATGCGTCGAGCATATAGGCGGAATGCTCTG
>JAQGKG010000108.1 GCA_028290245.1 Devosia sp.
TGCTCGACTATGTGCGCGACGGGCGCATCGAGATGAGCGACGACGTGGTGAACCTCTGCATTCGCGCCAACGATATCGTGGCCGATCACGTCAAGGCGGCCCAAACGGGCGACGGTCTGCCGGCCGATTATGGCATGGAAGAAAAAGATCGTTTTGACGCGCTGGCTCGTGGCGAACGCGGCGGATCGGATGATGACGAGGGCGGCGACCCGATCGACGATTTCGACATCGAATTCGTGCCGGTGATGGTCAACCTCGGCGGGCATGAACTCGTTCTAGAGGCTGCAAGCGGCGTCGAGGCCGACGATGTGTTCGACGCGCTGCCGATGCAGGTCGAGCCCGGTCACTGGGAAATCCGTTTTACGCCGCACCGCGCGCTATATGCCCGTGCAAATGATCCGCTGCTGCTGTTCCGCGAACTGGCGGTGCTGGGCGAGATGACTGTGCGCGCCGTACTTGAAGAAATTCCATCGCTGGCGGAATTCGAGCCATTCGCGGTGTATTGCTCCTGGGAAATCACGCTGGTGTCGCCTTCGATCACCGAAGCGTTGATCCGCGAAGTGTTCGAATTCGTCGATGGCGACTGCGATATCGTCATTGCCCAACTCGGCGACGCCATTGCCTTCGATATCCCGGCACCGGCCGCTGCAAAGCCTGCGCCGAAGCCGGCAAAGGTGACTGCCGATTCCGATCCCGCAGACCTCTTGGCTTTGGCCGATGACGAAGTGGCCGATTTGCTCGACTTCAGCCGCGACAGCGATGTGGCGGCAGTGCCTCCTGCATTGACCCTGGTAACCCCGAGCTTCACGCCCGAACCGGAAGCGCCGGCTATCTCGGTGCAGGATACGTTCGAAGACGCGCCGGGCCTGAGCTTTGCCGAGCTGGCGGAGACCATTGCGCCAAGTCCAATTCCGAAGAAGGCAGCTGCCGCGGCGACGCCATTGCGCGCCGCAGCCCCTGCCGCATCGAGCGACGGCGAAGAGAGCAGCAGCGGCGGCAACCGCAGTGTTGGCGTGCAGTCGATCCGCGTCGATCTCGACAAGGTCGATCGCGTGGTCAACATGGTTGGCGAGCTGGTGATTACCCAGTCGATGCTCACCCAGCAGATGGATGAGACGCTTCGCGCCCGCTATACCGAACTGGTGCGCGGCCTCGAAGTGCTGGCGCAGACCACGCGTGGCCTGCAGGATTCGGTGATGGCGATCCGCGCCCAGCCGGTCAAGACGGTGTTCTCCCGGTTGCCGCGCCTTGTGCGCGAATTGGCGACGAAGACCGGCAAGAAGATCAAGCTCGAAACTGTGGGCGAGAACACCGAAATCGACAAGACGGTGATCGAGCAGTTGTCCGATCCGCTGACCCACATGGTCCGCAACTCGGCCGATCACGGCATCGAAAGCCCGGAAACGCGCCTAGCCCGCGGCAAGCCGGAAATCGGCACTATTCGTCTGTCGGCCGAACAGGCTGGCGGCAATATCCTGATCATCGTCGAGGACGATGGCGGTGGCATCAACCGCGAACGTGTGCTGCAGGTAGCGCGCGACAAGGGCGTGGTCGCGCCGGACGTCAATCCGACCGACGAGCAGATCGACCAGTTGATCTTCGCGCCGGGCTTTTCGACAGCTTCGGAAGTCAGCGACATTTCGGGCCGCGGCGTCGGCATGGACGTGGTGCTGAGCAATATCAAGAAGATCGGTGGCTCCGTGCATGTCCGTTCGTGGACCGGCAAGGGCACGCGCATGACCCTGCGCCTGCCGCTGACGCTGGCGGTGCTGGACGTCATGCTGGTCAAGGTCGGCGTGTCTCCCTATGTGGTGCCGCTGTCCTCGATCGTCGAGACCATCCAGTGTTCGCGTGCCAGCTTCGAGCGGGTTCCGAGCGGCGGCCAGGTGCTGCAGGTGCGTGGCGAATATGTGCAGGTCATCGATTTGGCGCAGCGCTTCGACATGGTCAGCGAGACCGACCCGGAAAACCGCTTCGTGGTGCTGTGTGAGGCCGAAGGTTCGGCTAAGGTGGCGCTGATCGTCGATGACATCATCGGTCAGCAGCAGGTCGTGATCAAATCGCTGGAAGAGAATTTCGAACGTGTCGAAGGCATTGCCGGCGGTACGATCCTGGGCGATGGCAATGTCGCTCTCATCGTCGACGTGCAGAGCCTCAAGACCACGATCGTCCATAAAAACGCAGCCTGAAGCTTGCGAGGTTCAATAATGCCGCGGTGCGGCCTGTAGTTTTGCGTAGCCGCCCAGAACAGGCGGCAAGAAAGGCATAGAATGGAAGCGCTCGGTTTTCGCGACGATATGGCCGACAAGTCAGCCATCGCCGCCCAGAATTCACTGCAGTTGATCGCCTTTTCGATCGGCGAGCAGACTTACGGGGTGGAAATCACCACGGTGCGCGAAATCCGCGCCTGGAACGGTGCGACGCCGCTGCCCAACACCCGCGAGTTCGTGCGCGGCGTGATCAACCTGAGCGGCACCATCGTGCCGATGTTTGTCCTGCGCGCCCGCTTCGGCGATGGCCCGACCTCGCCGACCAAGAACCACGTCGTGGTGGTGATGAGTGTTGGCGACAAGTGGGTTGGCATTTTGGTTGATGCGGTAAGTGACATTCTGACGGTGTCGCGCGACGACATCCACAATGTACCGGAAGGCAATTCGATCGATACCGAACTGCTCAACGGCATAGTCACCCACGAAAGCCGCATGGTTGGACTGATCGACCTGCATGCCGTGGTCAGCGGCGCGAAGATGGATTCTTAGGACCGGCCGATATTCAACTGATGTTGGCCTGCAAATGCCTGTCTTCTGCGCTTCCGGTGCTCACGTACCTAAACGTACGCTGCGCTCCGGTTCTCGAAGCCAGGCATTTTCGTCTCAGCCTGAGTTGAATCTCAACCGGTCCTGACAACTGCGGGATTCAAGTAAGAACAAGGGCGCCGCGGGGCGCCTTTTATTTGCCGGAGGTGGGTGCAACCGGATTGGCTTCCACGCATTTTGTCAGGTGGCCTTGGGGGCCGGGGAAAGCCAGACGATGCCTGAGACTATGGATGATCTGCCGTTCCTGCAGGGCGGTGGAGAAACCGGTATGTTGCTGCGGGCAACGGACTGGACGAAAAACTCCCTTGGAGTGCCGAGGGAGTGGCCAGCTGAACTGAAGACCGTGGTCGGCATTGCAATGACTTCGCGGCAGCCGATGCTGATCGTGTGGGGGCCCGAACAGACCACGTTATACAACGACGGTTATGCCGCTATGTGCGGGCAGCGCCATCCGGCGGCGCTAGGCGGTTCGTTCCAGGCGCTGTGGTTTGATATCTGGGCACAGGTCGAGCCGATCATCAGCGATGCCTATAATGGCGTCCCGACGGCGATGGACGACATCGAATTCACCATGCACCGGCATGGCTATGCCGAAGAAACCCATTTCGCTTTTTCGTATAATCCGGTGCGCAACAACGACGGCGCAGTGCTGGGGATGTTTTGTGCCTGCACCGAAACCACCCTGCAGGTGCTAGCCGACCGGCGCATTGCCGATGAAGTGACAAGGCAGCGGCTCAACCTACAGGCTATGCCGGGATTTGTTGCCGTGCTGCGCGGGCTGGAGCATATTTTTGAATTTGTGAACGAGGCCTATGTCAGGCTTGGCGGCGCGCGCGACTATATCGGGCGCAACGTCCGCGAGGTGTTTCCCGAGCTTGGCGGGCAGAGCTTTTATGAGATGCTCGACGAGGTCTATGCCACTGGCAATCCGGTGAGCTTCAAGGCAGCGCCGATCAAGCTGCAGGGAGAAGACGAGGAGCGTTTCCTCGACTTTCTGTACACTCCGATCCGCGATGAGGCGGGGCTAATAAACGGAATTTTTGCGGGTGGTTACGACGTCAGCGAGCGGGTGCGAGCGGAAATCGCGCTGCAACGGCTCAATATGGAGCTGGAGCGCAAGGTCGTCGAACGGACGCAGGCGCGCGGAATATCTTGGCAGGTGACGCCGGACCTGATGGGGGCGCTGAACCCCGAGGGTTACTTCGAAACTTCGAATCCGGCCTGGAAGGCTGTGCTTGGGTGGAGCGAAGCGGAAGTCGCCAGCATGTCGATCTTTGAGATGTTGCATCCAGACGATGTCGAACGGACGCGGGGCGAGATCAAGCTGACACTGACCGGAGAGCCGACGATCGGTTTTCCCAACCGCTATCGTCACAAGGATGGCAGCTACCGCTGGATCTCCTGGGTAGGGGTGTTCGAAGACGGCTTCGTTTATTGCACCGGGCGCGAGTTTACCGAGGAGAAGCAGGCGGCGGACGACCTAGTCGCGGCGCAGGAAGCGCTGCGCCAATCCCAGAAAATGGAGGCGGTGGGCCAGCTTACGGGCGGGCTTGCACATGACTTCAACAATATCCTGGCGGGTATTGGAGGCAGTCTCGAAATGATGACGACACGCCTGGCGCAGGGCCGCATTTCCGACCTTGATCGCTATATCACCGGCGCCACCGGAGCGGCCCGGCGCGCGATGGGGCTGACACAGCGCCTGCTGGCCTTCTCACGCCGGCAGACGCTTGACCCGAAACCGACCGATCTCAACAGTCTGGTCAACGGCATGCTGGATTTGGTCAATCGCAGTGTCGGGCCGGAAATCGATGTTGAAACGGCCGGGGCTGCTGGGCTGTGGGCAACATTCGTCGATGCCGGGCAGCTCGAAAATGCACTGCTGAACCTCTGCATCAATGCCCGCGACGCGATGCCCGATGGCGGCAAGGTGACGATCGAGACATCAAACCGCTGGATGGATGAGCGCGTCGCGCGCGATCTTGGCCTCGAACCGGGGCAGTATGTATCGCTTTGTGTCACCGATACCGGCACGGGGATGACGCCTGATGTAATCGCGCGGGCGTTCGACCCGTTCTATACCACCAAGCCGATTGGCCAGGGCACCGGGCTGGGCTTGTCGATGGTTTATGGTTTTGCCGGGCAATCCGGCGGGTCGGTGCGGATTTATTCGGAAGTCGGGCTGGGAACGACAATCGCCATCTATCTGCCGCGCCATACCGGCGATGCGGTGGTGGAGGATGCCGAGACTACCCTGAACCAGCCGCCGCGTGCCGATGGTGGCGAAACCATCGTGCTGGTCGACGACGAGCCGCTGGTGCGAATGATTGCCGGCGAGCAGTTGGAAGAATTGGGTTATGTCGTGCTTGAGGCCAGTGACGGACCTACGGCCCTGCGTATCCTCAACAGCGACCAGGAAA
>JAQGKG010000098.1 GCA_028290245.1 Devosia sp.
TACCCACGAGACTTTGGACCAGATCGATCGGCGAATTCTGGATGAGCTGTCCAAGGATGGTCGGATTAGCGTGGCGGAGTTGAGCCGACGGGTGAACCTGAGCAAGACGCCGTGCCAGGCGCGGATCAGCCGGCTGGAGCAGGCCGGGTATATCCTGGGCTATCGGGCCGTGATCGATCCTAAGCGGCTCGGGTTATCGCATGTGGCGTTCGTCGAGGTGAAGCTGAGCGATACCCGCAAGGCAGCGCTGGCGGCGTTCAACAAGGCGGTGCGGGCAATCCCCGAGGTTGAGCAGGCGCATATGATCGCGTCGAGCTTTGATTATTTGCTGAAGGTGCGGACCAAGGATATCGCGGATTATCGCGAGGTACTTGGAGAGCGGATCAGCGCCCTGCCCCATGTGGCGCATACATCAACGCATGTGTCGATGGGGGCAGTTAAGGACGACCAGGAGTGAGTGGCCCCGCTCCGCTACTTGGCGGGAAACAGTTTCCAGCGGCGGGGGCGGAAGGCTAGGCGGGTTTTTTCGCCGGCTGGGTGATCGAAGGGAAGGTCGACTTCCACGTGGTGACCGCCACCGCCGATTTCGAGTTCGACGCGTCGCGTGCCGCCGACGCGGCGGCTGGTGCTGACGACGCCGGCGAGGGAGGCATCGGCCTCTACCAGTTCGATATCATGCGGGCGGAAGAACAGGCGGGCTTCGCCAGGCTGGGCATCGCCGGCCGGGATGCCGATGGCGCGGCCGCCGACCCAGAGTTCGTTGTTTTCGACGGTGACCGGCAATTCGCTCGACTCGCCGATAAAGCCGAAGACAAAGGGCGAAGTCGGGTGGTCGTAGACGCTATCGGGAGTGCCGACCTGTTCGATCTTGCCCTGGCTCATGACGCAGAGGCGGTCCGAGAGTTCGAGGGCCTCTTCCTGGTCGTGGGTAACGAAGACGGTAGTGTGGCCGGTGCGGTCATGGATTTCACGCAGCCACTTGCGTAGTTCCCGCCGGACCTGGGCATCGAGCGCGCCGAATGGTTCGTCGAGCAACAGCACGGCCGGCTCGATGGCAAGGGCGCGGGCAAGCGCGACGCGCTGGCGCTGGCCGCCCGAGAGCTGGTTGGGGTAGCGTTTTTCCAGGCCCGAAAGCTGGACCAGGTCGAGCAGTTCCATGGCGCGGCGGCGGATTTCGCCGGCTGGTGGACGCGAGGAGCGCGGACGGACCTTCAGGCCAAAGGATATGTTCTCGAGAATGGTCATGTGGCGGAATAAGGCATAGTGCTGGAACACGAAGCCGATGTTGCGCTCCTGCACGGTCTTTTCGGACGCGTCGGTATCGCCGAAGAAGACCTTGCCGGCGGTCGGCGTTTCGAGGCCGGCAATGAGGCGCAGCAGCGTGGTCTTGCCCGAGCCGGAGGGGCCGAGCAGCGCGATCAGCTCACCCGAACGAATGTCGAGTGAGACGTCATGCAGCGCCTGGAACCGGTCGAATTCCTTGCGTACATTTTGAACGCGAACTTCCATAGACACTTATTCCTATCAGTGGTCGCCAGCGGCGATTTCTTCGCCGAAGCGCCATTCCAGCGCCGACTTCAATACCAGCGTGACCAGCGCAAGCAAGGCCAGCAGCGATGCCAAGGCGAAAGCCGCCGAGGCGTTATATTCGTTGTAGAGCATTTCCACCTGCAGCGGCATGGTGGTGGTTTGGCCGCGGATCTTGCCCGAAACCACGGCCACGGCGCCAAATTCACCCATGGCGCGGGCGTTGCAGAGCAGCACGCCGTAGAGCAGGCCCCATTTGATATTTGGAATGGTGACGCGCCAGAAGGTTTGCCAGCCGTTGGCGCCGAGCGACAGCGCAGCTTCCTCATCGCCAGTGCCCTGGTCCTGCATCAGCGGGATCAGTTCGCGGGCAACGAAGGGGAAGGTGACAAAAATGGTGGCGAGCACGATGCCGGGCAGCGCGAACAGCACTTCGATGCCATAGCCCTTGAGCCAAGGGCCGAGGAAGCTCCCTGCCCCGAACAGCAGCACGTAGACGAGGCCCGAGATCACCGGCGAGACCGAGAACGGCAGGTCGATCAGAGTAATGAGGAAGGCCTTGCCCTTGAACTCGAACTTGGCGATGGCCCAGGAAGCGGCGAGGCCGAATACCACGTTTAGGGGCACGGCAATGGCGGCGACCAGCAGGGTCAGGCGGATGGCGGCCTGCGCGTCCTTTTCACCAAGCGCGGCGAAGAAAGCCCATACGCCCTTGCTGAAGGCTTCGTGGAACACCGCATAAAGCGGCAGGACCAGAACGACGGCCATGAAGGCTACTGCGATGCCGATCATCAGTAGCTGAACCGAGCGTCTTTCGCTGGTGGGCGAGCGACGGCGCTTTGTCTGGGCGCGGAGCTTAGTTGCCATAACCGTACCTCCGGCGCGACCAGGCCTGGATCAGATTGATAGCGAACAGCAGGGCAAACGAAATCATTAGCATGACCGTGGCGATGACGGTGGCGCCGACATAATTGTATTCCTGCAGGCGAATATAGATCAGTAGCGGCGCGATTTCGGAGACGAATGGAATGTTGCCGGCGATGAAGATGATGGAGCCGTATTCACCAACGGCGCGGGCGAAGGCCAGCGCGAAGCCGGTGAGAATTGCAGGCATCAGGCTTGGGAAGATGACGTGGGTGATGGTCTGGAAGCGGTTGGCGCCGAGGGTGGCGCTGGCCTCTTCAACCTCGTGGCTAACCTCTTCGAGGATGGGCTGGATGGTGCGCACCACGAACGGCAGGCCGATGAAGATCATGGCAATGACGATGCCTGCGGGCGTGTAGGCGATGCGCCAGCCGAGTGGGGCGAAAAGCACGCCGACCGTTCCATTGGGTGCGTAAATGGCGGTTAGCGCGATGCCGGCGACGGCCGTCGGCAGGGCAAAGGGCAGATCGATGATGGCATCGAAAATGCGACGGCCTGGGAAGCGATAGCGCACCAGAACCCAGGCGATCAGCGTGCCGAACACCACGTTGACGCCGGCGGCCATGAGCGCGGTGACGAAGCTGACGCGCAGCGAGCCGAGCACACGGGCATCGGTCGCGGCTTTCCAGAAGCCCTCGGGGCCAAGGCCAGCGGAGCGAACCGCTAGGGCAATCAGTGGAATCAGGATGATCAGCGAGAAATAAGTGAGCGTGAACCCGAGCGTCAGGCCGAAGCCGGGAATGACGCTGGGCTGGCGGAAACTCCAGGCGCGGCGCGGCGCAGTCGAGACCACGGCGCTCAAGCGGCAGCCCTGATGGGTAAATTGGCGGCGGTGTTCATGTCGACCTCTCAACCCGGTGCGGCGGTCGCGACCCTAGTGGATCGGTCGGGTTTATCAAAGCCAGAGCGTGGCGTTTGCGCAAGTGGTCGAAGAAAATTGTACTAGCGCAGGGCGGGATTGGAGATTGACGCCGGATGCCGTGCGAATGCTTGGGGCATAGTCTCAGTATCAGCATCGCATCCCTCACCCGGCGCTGCGCGCCGACCTCTCCCCTGAGGGGTGAGGTGATCAGGGCCACTTGCTGCTATTTCGGTGGCGTCCAGGTTGGCGTTTCGCGCTGCAGTGGACCCAAGGTTGAGATGTCTTCGCCGCGGCGCATGTAGATGTTCATGCGGAAGGAGTTGCCGATGCGTTCGGAGCGTTCGATGAAGAGGGCGGCGATTTCGGGCGCGCAGACGGCTTCGGCGGTGCGGCGGAACAGGGCGAGCCAGCGCATGAAGTGTTCGTCGGAGAGTTCGGGGATGGCCATGTGTTTGGGCATGGGGCGGCCGGCGTAACGGCCGGTGCCAAGCAGCATGGAGCTCCAGAAATCGGCAATGGTGGCGAGGTGATGTGGCCAGGCTTCGGGGGCGATGACGCGGTTGAAAACCGGGCCGATGACCGGATCGTTGCGGGCGTCGTCGTAGAAGCGATCGACCACCATGCGGATCATGGCTTCGTCGAGACCGGTGGGCGTTTCCCAGCCGACGCGCTGGTGCTGGGTGCCGACGGGTGGGCGCGGATTATCGTCGCTCACCTTTGATTTTCCGCTTCGCTCATTCTCCTGATTTTCCGCTTCGCTCATGCATCGGTCTTTCGGATGGAATAGGTGCAGCGGCGGCCGCCGGAGACGATGTGTTCGGTGCGCTCAATGGTGGCTTGAGTGCCGATGACGCTGCGGAAAACGTCGAGCTCAGCGCGGCAGAAACCTTGGCAAGCAGTGGCGGCGGCGCAGATGGGACAGTGGTTTTCGACGAGGACCAGCGTGCCGTCAGGTTCCTCGCTCCAGCCGGCCATATAGCCTTCGGCGGAGCGCAGGTCGGCGAACGCGGCGACCTTGTCGCGGAGGGGCAGATCATCAGGGATGACGGACTGATAGGCGGTGCGGGTTTCGACTTCGCGGACGGAAATCAGCGTGTCGAGTGCAGCTTCGCCCAGGGATGTGCGGACGATGTCGAGCAGCTGGACCGTTTGTGCGGCGTGGGTTTCGGGGAAGCGGGATTGGGCGGCGGCGGTGAG
>JAQGKG010000101.1 GCA_028290245.1 Devosia sp.
CTGCGATGTCCGACGTCGAAATCCTTCCGCCCGCCGACCACCAGCGCGTGGTGGATTTGCGGCAGGCGCTGGAAGAACGCTATCTGTCCTATGCGCTGTCCACCATCACCCAGCGCGCCTTGCCCGATGCCCGTGATGGCCTTAAGCCCGTGCATCGCCGCATCATCCATGCCATGCGCCTGCTCAAGCTCGATCCCGGCCAAGGCTACAAGAAGTCTGCCCGTATCGTCGGCGACGTGATCGGCAAGTTCCATCCCCATGGCGACCAGTCGATCTACGACGCGCTGGTCCGCATGGCGCAGGATTTCGCGCTGCGCTACCCGCTGGTCGATGGCCAGGGCAATTTCGGCAATATTGACGGCGATGGTGCCGCCGCCATGCGCTACACCGAATCGCGCATGACCGACGTGGCGACCCGCTTGTTGGAGGGCATCGGCGAGAATGCCATCGACTTCAAGGACACCTATGACGGCGAAGACGAAGAGCCAATCGTCCTGCCCGCCAACTTCCCGAACCTCTTGGCCAACGGCTCGACCGGCATCGCCGTCGGCATGGCGACCTCGATTCCGCCGCACAATGTCTCAGAGCTGTGCGACGCCGCGCTGCATCTTATCAATGTTAATCCAGAGGCTTCTGCCCACGACCTGACTCAGTTCGTGAAGGGTCCGGACTTCCCCACCGGCGGGCTGCTCGTCGAGTCCGCATCCTCGATCGCCCATTCCTACAAGACCGGCCGCGGCTCCTTCCGCCTGCGCGCCAAGTGGGAAATCGAGGAAAGCGCCCGCGGCGTCTACCTGATCGTCGTCACCGAAATCCCGTACGGCATCCAGAAGTCGCGCCTGGTCGAAAAGATCGCCGAACTGCTGCTGGCCAAGAAGCTGCCGCTGCTCAAGGACGTGCGCGACGAAAGCTCCGATGACATCCGCCTCGTCCTCGAACCGCGCGCCCGCACCGTCGATGCGGTGATCCTGATGGAGCAGCTGTTCAAGACCACCGACCTTGAGACGCGCTTCCCGCTCAATCTCAACGTGCTCGATCGCGGCACCGCGCCCAAGGTGATGAGCCTGCCGCAGGTGCTCAAGGCCTGGCTCGATCACCGCAAGGAAGTGCTGATCCGCCGTTCGACGCACCGGCTTGAACAGATCGCGCATCGGCTTGAAGTGCTGGCCGGCTACATCATCGCCTATCTCAACCTCGACGAGGTAATCCGCATCATCCGCGAGGAGGATGACGCCAAGGCCAGCCTGATGAGCACCTTCGAGCTCACCGATGTGCAAGCCGAAGCCATCCTCAACATGCGGCTGCGCTCTCTGCGCAAGCTCGAAGAAATCGAGCTGCGCAAGGAACACGCCGGGCTCACCGAAGAAAAGGGCCGCCTCGAAACGCTGCTCGGCTCCGACAAGCGCCAGTGGGGCGTCATCAGCCGGGAAATCGAAGCGCTGAAAAAAGCTTATCCGCTGACCAATCCGGATGGCACGCCACATTTCCTCGGCGCCCGCCGGACGAAACTGGCCGACGCGCCGACCGCCAATGCCGACGAAGTTTCCGAAGCCTTTATCGAGCGCGAGCCGATCACCGTCATTCTGTCCGAAAAAGGCTGGATTCGCGCTCCGCGCGGCCACGCCGTCGAGGTCAATGACGAAAAGGGCTACAAGGCCGGCGACCGCCTGAAACTCTCGATCAAATGCGAAACCACCGACAAGCTGCTGATGCTGACCACCGGCGGCAAGGTCTATACCCTCGCCGGCGATAAGCTGCCCGGCGGCCGCGGCCAGGGCGAGCCGGTTCGCATCATGGTCGATATGGAAGAAGGCCAGGATATCGTCGATGTCTTCGTCTACAAGCCGGGCAACAAGCGCCTCATCGCCTCATCGTCGGGCTACGGCTTCATCGTCAGCGAAGACGAGATGATTGCCAACACCCGTAAGGGCAAGCAGATCATCAACGTCACTGCACCTGACGAGGCGGCTCTGCTGGTGCCGCTCAGTGGCGACCGCGTTGCGGTCATCGGACAAAACCGCAAGCTGCTGGTGTTCCCGTTGACCCAGCTCGCCGAGATGGGCCGCGGCAAGGGCGTCCGCCTGCAGCGCTACAAGGATGGCGGCATCTCCGACCTCAAGACCTTCTATGCCGCCGATGGCCTGACCTGGACCGACAGTTCGGGCCGCACCTATACCAAGCCGATGGAGGAACTGACCGACTGGCTAGCCGACCGTGCCACCGCCGGCCGCCCACCCACCAATGGCTTCCCCCGTAACAACAGTTTCGACGGATGATCCGCCACTGCGTTTTCGTAAAATTCCGCCCCGACGTCGGCTCTAACGAGCGCGCCGATATTTACGCCGACCTAGCCGCACTGGTCGGCCAGATCGACGGACTGATCTCCGCTGAGTTCGGCCCCAATGTCTCGCCCGAAGGGCTGGGCCAGGGCTTCAACGATGGCTTCACCATGGACCTCACCGACGAAGCTGCCCGCGATGCCTACCTCGAACACCCCGCCCACAAGGCCGCCGGCTCACGACTCGTCGCGGCGCTGGAAGGCGGCACCGGCGGGCTGATCGTGTTTGACCTGAAGCTTGGCTAGTTCACCGTAAACTTGAACACCACCCGAGGGTCGTGGCTGAATAGCAGTGTCCGACCGCGTGTTTGAGCACACCATGAGGTCTGGCTTGGCGCACTAATCGAGCGGGCACCAGCCCAGCGTGCCGCGCTGCACTTCGAGCGGCTTGTAAAGCGCTTTGTAGGCCATCTTGGGCGACTCTTTCACCCAGTAGCCGAGATACACATAGTTTAGCGCCGCCGAGCGGACCTGCGCGATATGGTCGAGAATGAGAAAGGTCCCCAAGCTGCGGTGCGCCAGATCGGGGTCGTAGAAGGAATAGACCATCGAGAGGCCATCAGGCATCACGTCGGTCAGCGCAACGGCAATCAGCGTATTGTCGGGATGGTCGCGCAGGCGATACTCGACCAACACGGACTGCACCGGCGTATCCTCGACCATGTACTCATAGTCGACAAAGCTCATCTGGTTCATGCCGCCACCAGCATGGCGCGACTCCAGATAGCGCTTGAACAGGTCGTATTGTTCGCTCGTCGCCGTCGTCGGGCGGACGTCGACCGCAACATCGTCATTGGCTTTCAACACACGCCGGAATCGGCCGGAAGGCTCGAACTCGTTAGCGACAATGCGTACCGACTGGCAGGCATTGCAGCCCTCGCAGGCCGGGCGATAGATCAGGTTCTGGCTACGGCGGAAACCATTCTCGCTCAGCAAATGGTGCAGGCTCGACGCCCGCCGGCCCGACAAATGGGTAAACAGCTTCCGCTCCTGCTTGCCGGGCAGGTAGGGGCACGGCATTGGCGCCGTCAGGAAGAGCTGTGTTGTTTCGGGCGTCTGGTCGGTCATCAAAGACCCTTGAGTGCAATCAGTTGAGTGTACGCTCCCCGCTTACACCCCGCAACGTTCAATATGCCTGTGCTGTCTGGGCCCGCCAATGCGCAACCATCGGCGAGCGGCGCACCATCAGCGTGCCAACGATAAGGTCGTGAATCATCTGCCGGCGCGGCGTGAACAGGACAAATAGCAGTGACAGCGGCCAGGAAATCCAGGTGGTCAGCCAGAACAGGCCGGCATGGATGATCGCCATCCAGCCATCGAGCGGTT
>JAQGKG010000119.1 GCA_028290245.1 Devosia sp.
GATTTCGGCCAGCATCTCGGCGCGGCGCACGACTGGCAAAGCCCTGGCGCGGGCAGCGACCAGCTCGGGATTGTCTTTCTTGATCGCCGAGGAGACGACGACGACTTCGGCCTGGCCTAGATTGTCGCCGCTCTGGCCGATGGCGACCTTGATGCCCATGTCGAGCAGGCGCTGCACATTCGGGTTCAGCGAGGCGTCGGAGCCCTGCACGGTATAGCCCTGGTTGTGCAGGATTTCGGCAATGCCGCTCATGCCGATGCCGCCGATACCGATGAAATGGACCGGCCCAATGTTGCGGGGCATTTTCATGGGCGCGTTTCCACTTCGAGGTTCTTGCCGGAGAGCATTTCGGCGATGTCCGCCAGCTTCTCGACGGCGCGCGGCTGGCCCAGCGAACGGGCGGCAGCAGCAGCTTTGATGAGGGTTGATGGGTCTGTTAACAGACCCGTGAGGCGAGTGCCTAGCGATTGCGGCGACAGCGTGGCCTGCTCGGCAACCCAACCTGCGCCCGCATTCTCCATCACCAGCGCATTGTTCTTCTGATCGGCATCGATAGCGCCCGGCAGCGGCACAAGGATAGCTGGGCGGCCAAGCACGGTCAGCTCGGCAATAGTCGAAGCGCCGGAGCGGCCGATCACCAGATGGCTGCGCGAAATACGCTCCGGCAGGTCGGCAAAAAACGCGGCCAGCTCGACATTGACCTTGGCCTGCCGATAGCTCTCGGTGACCCGATCAAGATCACCGGCGCGGCATTGCTGCACGATCTGTACCCGATGGCGCAGCGCTTCAGGCAGGCTGCCGATGGCGGCGGGCACCACGTCGGAGAGTGCCTTGGCGCCTTGGCTGCCGCCGAAAATGACGAGGCGGATCGGGCTGAGTTCGGTCAGTTCCGGGTAAGGCGTGGTCGCAACGGCCCGCACGCGATCGCGGACGGGATTGCCGGTAATGATCTTTTCGAGACCCAGCCGATCAGCGAATTTGGTGTCGCCGAAGCTCAGCGCCAGGATATCGGCAAAGCGGCCAAGGGCGCGGTTGGCCCGCCCCATCACCGCATTCTGCTCATGCAGGATACCGGGGATGCCCAGCATGTTCGCCGCCATGAAAGGCGGGAAAGTCGGATAGCCGCCAAAGCCGATAACGCAGTCCGGCCGATTGGCGCGCAGCATGCCGAAAGCCACGGCAATGCCGCGCAGGATCGTCACACCGGCAGTCACGAACTTGATCGGATTGCGCAGCGAAGGCGTAGCCGATGGCACGATATGAATCTGTGCCGCCGGAAAATCGCTGCCATAGCTTTCGACTCGATGATCGGTCATCAGCTCGACGCGATGACCGCGACGCACCAGCTCCTGCGCCAGGGCCATGGCCGGGAACAAATGTCCGCCCGTGCCGCCCGCCATCAACATGAAAGTCTTCATTCGGCAGGCGCCAGCGGCGCAACCGCACTTCTATAGCTCGGAATGCCGGTCGCCATGCGCTCTTCCGGCTTGGTGCGGGTAAAGGCCAGCATCAGGCCCATGCCGAAGGCCACGGCGATCATCGACGTGCCGCCGTAGGAAACGAATGGCAGCGTCATGCCCTTGGGGGGAATAAGGTTGAGGTTCACCGCCAGATTGATGCCCGCCTGCATGGCGAACTGAATGGCCAGCGTCGACGCGGCCAGCCGCGCAAACAGGCTGCTTTGGCGTTGTGCGCCCATCATGGCGCGAATGACGATGAAGGCGATCAGCGTCACCAGCACCATGCAAAACAGGATGCCGAACTCGCCGGCCGCCGCCGAGAAAACATAGTCGGCATGGGCGTCGGGGATCAGCTTCTTGGCAATGGATTCACCCGGACCGCGACCGAACCAGCCGCCTTCGAGCAGCGACTGCAGCGCACGGTCGATCTGGTAGGTATTGCCGCCACCTTCAGGGTTGAGGAAGGTATCGATACGGCGCGAAACGTGCGGAAAAAACATATAGGCGCCGAACAGCAGGCCGACGCCGGCCGCGCCGAGCCCAAAGATCAGGAACCATGAGATGCCTGACAGGAACAGCAGCGCCGCATAGGTGCCGATCACCAGCGCCGTCTGCCCGATATCGGGCTGCAGCAGCAGCGCACCCACGATGGAGCCGAGCAGCAGTGTCGCGAGGATTTTGCCCGGCACATTCTTGTGGATCATCGATTCAGAGAACAGCCAAGCGCCGAGCACCGCAAAACCCGGCTTGACGAATTCCGAGGGCTGCACCGATTGCCCCGCAAACGAAATCCACCGGCGCGCGCCCTTGACCTCGGTGCCGAAGCGCAGCGTTGCCCACAGCAGCAGTATGCTCACCACCAGCGTTGCCAGCGCCGCAAGCCGCGCCTGCCGGTGATTGAGCAGCGAGGTCACCAGCATGACGGGCAGTGCCGCTAGGCAAAACAGGGCATGGCGAATGACGAAAAACCACGGCGACAGGCCGATGCGCTCGGCCACCGGTGGGCTGGCGGCAAAGCTCAACACCATGCCGCAGGTCATCAGCAGGATCAGCGCCCCGAGCAATTCCCGGTCAATCGACCACCACCATTCGGCCAGAGGCGTTTTTTCTGCACGGGAGAACATCATGGGGAACAGCCGCAAACTCGGTACAAACTGCCTGCAATTGTAGCAGCCCGTTGGTTACCGATTTGCCAACCATCGTTGCGTTTTGCGAGTCTGTATCGAAATCACTGATGCCAGGCCGCGCACCGAGGCTAGGTGGGGGTGTCGTTTAGCCCCGATATCCGGGCCAAACACCCCCTCCCTTGATCCCTCCCCTCAAGGGGGAGGGTGTCGACTGAGGCTTAGTTACTGCAGCACAGCAATGTCGCTGATCATACCTTCAACTCCTTCGATAGCACCGGATGCCGTAGCTGCGCCTGTCTTGATATCAACCGTATGCAACACATTGTCGATCACGAGATACGCCGTGTTGGTCAGGTCTTCGGTGGCCGAAATGTCGAACGCGTAGGACGAACCGCCTTCGACGCCGAGCTTGCCGATGGCCTTGAGCACACCGTCATTAGGCGGCGCCTGCTGGATCAGCGCAACAATGGTCGCGTCGATGTCATACATCGCAGTCGCTTCAGGCTTACCGATGGAATTGATATAGGCAACCGCGACGATAGCCGGAGTTTCGCCGGCATGCATGTCGGCCGCCTCATAGGCGAGCGAACCATCGACGGTCACCATGCCATCATCGACATTAGCGCGGTGATTGGTGCCATCGGCGCCAACCAGGCGAAGGCGATCTGCCATCGGGTTGAAGTCGACGCTGGCGCCTTCATAAGTCGAAAGCTTTTCCGACAGGGTCGACTTGACGGTGGCGACGCCGGTGGTCGGGTCGATGGTCACGGCTTCACCGGCCAGCGACACGCCATACAGCAGCTTGTCGGCGGGACGAACGTCGATACCGGCAAGACCGTCGACGCCGGTGACTTCCATCGTGCTGCTGACGGCGCGGGTTTCGGTGTCGAACATCACGAGCGACTTGCCATCGACAAGGCCCACCGCGGGGGCAGCATAAGCGGCGGTGGCAAGGGTT